>CALDSM010000436.1 GCA_937923585.1 uncultured bacterium | reverse complement strand
AGGATCGGCAGAAGGCGGGCGAGGAAGTGTGGTTCTACACCTGTGTGTTTCCGCAGGGCGAGTACGCCAACCGATTCATCGAGCAGCCGCTCATCAAGACCAGGCTGCTGCACTGGATAAATTTCCGCTACGGCGTCACGGGCTATCTTCACTGGGGCTACAACCACTGGACGGAGGACAGCCCCTTCACGCACACGACGCGCCCCCACCACGGCCCGCCGTATCTGCCGGCGGGGGACCCTTGGATTGTGTACCCCGGCAAAGATGGTCCGCTGGACTCGATCCGGTTCGACGCCATGCGCGACGGGATAGTGGATCATGAACTGCTGAGCCAACTCGCCGAGAAGGACCCGAAGAAGGCGATGCGTCTCGCGACCCGGCACGTGCAGGGGTTTGCGAAATATGACACGGACGTGAAAGACTTCCGCAAGACCCGGCGGGACCTGTTGAAATCGGTAAGCAGGCTGACGCCGCAGTAACGCCGCGCCCTGTCCGGCGCGAATGTGTTTCCGGGCATTTCCCGGACCGCTCAGATGGAGAGCAATGGAGACTGGACCCAAAACCTCAGGAGGCCCCATGAAGACCACACGCCGCTCGTTCATTGCACAGACCGCCGCCGCCGCGCTGGCCCCGCTGATTTTGCCCGCATGCGCCACGCCCGCAAAGGCCGCTGCCAACAGCATGATCAACATGGGCTTTATCGGCATGGGCATACAGAACCGGGGGCTGCTTGAAGCGTTCCTGCACCACAAGAACGTCCGTGTGCTGGCCGTGTGCGACGTGGACACGACCCGGCGCACGGCGGCCCAGGAGCGTGTTAAGGAGCGCTACAAGGACGGGGTTGAGTGTGCGGCCTATCCCGATTTCCGCGAACTTATCGCCCGCAAGGACATTGACGCGGTTTGCATCGCCACACCGGACCATTGGCACGCCATTCCGACGCTTGCCGCCCTCGAAAGCGGCAAGGACGTTTACTGCGAGAAGCCGCTGACCCACACCATACACGAGGCCGTTCTCGTGATGGACGCCGCCCGAAAACACAATAGGATTTTGCAGACCGGCTCCATGCAGCGCTCCATGGAAGAATTCAAGGTGGCCTGCGAACTGGTCCGCAACGGCTTCATCGGCACGGTGGAGCGCGTCACCTGCTGCGTCGGCAATCCCGGCAAGCCCTGCGATCTGCCCGAGGAACCGGTGGAGCCGGGGCTGGACTGGAACTTCTGGCTCGGCCCGGCGCCGGAGCGGCCCTACAATTCCGTGCTGAGTCCCCGCGGCGTCCACAAGCACTTCCCAGACTGGCGTTCGTACATGGAGTACGGCGGCGGCGGCGTCTGCGATTTCGGCGCGCACCATTTCGACATTGCCCAGTGGGGCCTCGACATGGACGAAAGCGGCCCGGTCGAGGTGCGGCCTCCGGCGGATGCGGCCCAATTGCACGGCGCTGTCTGGACCTACGACAACGGCATCCCCGTCACGCACGTCAATGAGGGGTTCAACACGCACTTCTACGGCACCGACGGTGAGGTGCGGGTGAGCCGCGGGCAGTTCGAGTTCTGGCTCAAGGGCAAGAAGATTGCCGGCTGGGCAAAACGTGAAGACGGCGGTTCGCTCGCCTCCACGCTGAAGCAGGTGAACGACCAGTACCTTGCCGATGCGAAAGTGAAGCTCTACGTCAGCCGCGACCATCCGTCGAACTTCCTCGAGTGCGTCGAGTCGCGCAAACAGCCCATCACCAACGCCGAAACCGGCGGACGCAGCGCTATCGTCTGCCACCTGGTCAACCAGTGCTATTACAACCGCGCCGCCCTCAAGTGGGATCCGAAGAAACTGTGCTTTGCTGAAGGCGGCGGCAAGCCCGAATGGATGACGTACAACTATCGCGGTCCCTGGAAGGTGTGACGGCGGCATCTGCTGTCAGGCAAATGCGCGAACCGGTCCCTGAGCCCTGGCTTCCGGGGGGCGTCGGCCGACCCGCGACAAGGTTCTCCATGCCGGATGGCTGAAGTCTCAGACCGCCAAGACTGACTCCGTGGAGGAATGGGTGCATGACGCGGATTGCGTTCTATTGCGGCACTTGCCGGTCGGACCGCGAGGCACAGATTGACGGGCTGGTGCGGGAGCGCTGGGGCAAGGCACTGCTGATTACGCCCACGCACGCGCTTGCCGCGCGGCGCATGGAGGCGCTGCTGGCAGACGGCGCGCTGCCGGGCGGTCTTGGTGCGCCAGTGTGCGAGTTTACCGGGTTTGTGGAGAACCTGCTCGCCGCTGAGGGGCGGCGTCCGCATCGGATGGAAAGCCTTGACCGGCTGCTGCTCATGGAGGGGTGCCTGGCGGAGATGGCGGCAGCACGTCCGGCCGATGACACCGGACCCGACCCGGCCGCCCCTGGCTGGCCGCGGCACCTGGTTGATGTCATCACGCAACTCAAGCAGGCGGCCATTGAACCGGATGCATTTGCGGCCCGCGTGGCAAACGCCAAGACTCCCGGGCCTTTTGATGCACTGGTGGCGGGCGCCTATGGGCGGTATCAGGCGGCGCTGCATGCCTCCGGGTCCTATGACGTTCCGGGTTTGTACTGGGAAGCGCGTGCTGTCTGCGAACGCGGCAAACCGCGCCTGCTCGAAGGCGTGGATTTGATCGCAATGGACGGGTTTGACGACTTTACCCCGTCCCAGATGGGGTTGATTGCGGCGCTTGCGCCGCACGTGCCACAGCTTGCCATTGGATTGAACTACGATGTGACTCCCGACAGGAGGGATCTGTTCGAGGTGCCGCGGAACGCCTTTGAACGCCTGCGGGGCCTGTTGAGGGACAGGGGGTTGGAGGTGACGGATGCGCATGGGCTTCCCGCGCCTGAGCCGGAGAACTGGGCGCAGTACGCGGCCGGCCGGCTGGTGCCGCGCGACCGAATGGCGCCGGAAGATCGCGACAGAACGTTGGCGGGACTGGAAGCCAACGTCCGGTTGGTTCCCTGCCTGGACAGTCAGCATGAACTGGAGACCGTGGCGCGGGCCGTCAAGCGGCACATGCTGGACGAGGGGGTTGTGCCCGGGCGCATTGCGGTGACATTTCGCGAGTTTGGCTCCGTGGCGGGGCCGCTGCGCGAGGTGTTCCGCGAATTTGGCATCCCGTGCCGGGTGCGGCACCGGGTGCCGCTGCGCGAAAGCGCGGCGGGCATCTTTGTGCTGCGCCTGCTGGAGGTGATCAACCGGTGGGAGCGTTCGGCTGTCGTGGAAGTCACGGCCTCGCCGTGGTTCCAGCCCAAGGACGCGCCCGGACCGGTGGACGCGGCGCCGGTGCTGGCGCGCGAGGCGAACCATGTTGCCGGGCGGGGCGAGTGGTTTGACGGGCTGGCATGGCTTGCGAAGCGGCTGGAGCGGCGCAATGACGAGGACGACGAGGGGCCGGGGCGTTTGCCGCTGCCCGATGCGAGGGCCGCGCTGGAGGCGTTGCGGGTGCGTTCGCAGGCGCTGGCGCAACTGGACGACCAACTGCCGGCAAAGGCATCGCTGGAAATGCACGCCGTCGCGCTCGCCGAGGTGCTGAACGCATGCGGCATGGCGCGGGGGCTTGCGTCCTTGGAGGACGACCGGCACCGGCGCGCGGAGCAGGACGCGCTGCATGCCCTGGCGCGGCTCATTGAGACGCTGCACGACGCCGACCGCACCGGGAAGAGCCTGCCGCGCGCCGAGTTCGCGAAGATGATGTCGCGCGCAATGGACAGCGAAAGCTTTGCCTGGCCCGACGACAGTGAGGGGGTGTGGTGCGGCGAGGCGGGCGCGCTGCGGCATGCGGCGTTTGACCACGTGTACTACTGCGGCGCGAACGAGGGCGTGGCCCCGCGTCCGCCCTCGTCCAGCGCGATCTATCCGCAGGCGGACGTGGAACGGCTGCGGGATGCCGGTGTGGAACTCAACGGAGCGCCGGAACACTCCAGCATGGAGCGGCTGCTGTTTCATCATGCGCTGTGCGCCGCGGAAAGGACGTTCACCATAACCTGGCGCATGCAGGGCACGGACGGGCGCGAGGCGCTGCCCGGCGCGTTCGTGGCCGAACTGCGCGACCTGCTGGGCGACCATACGGTGGCGCCGCGTCCGCGCGCGGACAGCCTGGTGCCGAACACCGCCGACGCGGCCTGTTTTCGCGACCTGGCCAACGCGCTGCTTCTGCGGGACACTGCGCGGCCGGAGAAATGTTTCGTGGAAGACTTCAGCGGCATTGAAGCCGCCTCCGCAATGGAGAAGCACCGCCACGGCAGCAACGGGTATGACGTATTTGACGGTGTGCTGGACGACCGCGAAACGCGGGCATGGGTGGCGGGACGGTTCGGCGAGGAGCACCAGTTCAGCGTGAGCCAGGTTGAGCAGTATATCGGGTGTCCCTTCTCCTTCTTTGTGCGGCACGTGCTGGGCATTGAAGAGATTCGAGAGCCCGCGGAGGAACTGGACCCGCTTGACCGGGGCACGATTTTCCACGACGCGATGCGCAGGCTGCTGGAGGCACATCCGGGCAAGTCCGCCGCAGCGCTGCTGGCGGAGCACGGCGACGCGCTTGCCGGCGTGCTGGACGGGAAACTGCGCGAGGCCTTTGAAAAGGCGCGGCGCACGGGACCGGTGCCGGATGCCCTGCTGGCCGCCGAACGCGCGCGCATGGTGAAGCAGCTTATGCGCTTCATGAACCGCACGGCGGAACTGCTGGGTGACGAATACAAGCCGGCCCATGCGGAGGCCGCTTTCGGCCGGGCGCGCGGCGTGCGCGGCACGCTCCATGCGCCCGAGCCCCACAGGTTCGCGCATGAAGGGATTCAGGCGCAGTTCTCGGGCAAGATAGACCGCATTGACCTTGCGGAGGGCGGCCGGGCGCGTATCGTTGACTACAAGACCGGTGCGGTGCCGGCGAACAAGGACATCTACGAGGGAATTGACCTCCAGTTGACGGTCTACCAGTGGGTTGTGCCGCAACTGCTGCCGGAGCATCCCGTCTGTGATCAGGCGTGGTACTGCTCGCTCACGAAGAACGAGGACGCGGACGCAACGGGCGGTGACGCCCCGCGCATGAAGAAGAAATGGGACCAGCGCGAGGGCATGGCGCGCGCGTCCATCGTGCGGGCCGTCACCGGCATACGGGCGGGCTGCTTTCCGCCCGAACCGCGCCGGTTCGACCGGCATGACTGTCCCGACGCGGGGCGTTTTCAGGCGGCGCGCATCCGCCGCAAGCAGACGGCGGCCGGCGGGACCGAGGGCGGCGCGGACGCGGACGGCGGGGAGGAGGCATGATGCAATTGACGGAAGAACAGGTCAGGGCCATAGACAGCCGGGCACCGCTGATTTGCGTGGATGCGGCGGCGGGCTCGGGCAAGACGCACATCCTGGTGGAGCGGATTGTTCACCTGCTGGAGCACGACCGCGTGGGGCTGGACGGTATCGTCGCCTTTACCTTCATGGAGAAAGCCGCCGCCGAAATGAAGGCGCGGCTGCGGGCGCGGTTCCGCGAACGGGCGCTGGATCCGACAGCGACGACGGAGACGGCAAACCGCTGGCGCGATTTGGAGCGCGGTGTTGACGGGGCGCGCGTGTCCACGATCCATGCGTTTTGCATGGCCGTGCTGCGGGAAAACGCGCTGCGGCTTGGCGCCGACCCCGACGCGGCCATGCTGGGCGACGGCGAGGAGGACCTGCTGGCGCGGCAGGCCGTGGCAGACACGCTGCACACGATGCTGCACGAGGGCGACCCGCATGCGATCCGGCTGGTGGTGGGACAGGGAACGGCCGCCGCGGGACAGGCACTGCGGGAGGTGCTGCGCCGGCGCACGGTCTTCCGCGACGTGTGCGCCGCGCTGCCGATGGAGGATCCGGAGGCGCTGCTGGTTGAGTGGAAGCGCCGCTGCACGGACGAGTATGGGCGGCGCATGCGCGATCTGCCGCAGTCATGGACGCTGCACGGGCTGCTGGCAAGGCTAAGGGCGCTTGACGGATGCTGTCAGTCTCCCGGCGAGGCGCGGGAGGCGCGCCGGGTTCGGGCGCGCGATGTTCTCGCCGAGATTGCCGGCGGCAGGCCGGGTGCAAAGGAAACGGCGGAACTGCTGGGGTCACTGCTGACGCCGGACGGACGGCGCGCCAGCAAGGGGCCTTGGATCGACGAGGATTCGTACCTGAAAGCCGAGAAGGTGCTCAAAGAGGTCAAGAGCTTTGCCGAGAAGGCGCTCCAGCCTCTGCAGGCAGCGGATCCGCAGACGGATGCGGATGCGGCGGAACTGGCGGTGTCCTTTGCCGCGGTGGCGCGCCGCGTCATTGACGCGCATGATGCGGCCAAGCGCGCCGCGAACGCGCTGGACTTCGATGACCTCATTGACCGGACCCGGGGCGCGCTGCAGGACGATCCCGCGCTGTGCGCCCGTGTGGCGGGGGGGATTCGCCACCTGCTGATTGACGAGTTTCAGGACACGGACCGGGTGCAGTACGGCATTGCCGACCTGCTGGCATCCTGCAAGGACGGCCCGGAGCTGTTTGTGGTGGGCGACCCGAAGCAGTCCATCTACCTGTTTCGCGGGGCCGACGTGGCGCTCTTCGGCGATGTGCGCGGGCGTGCCGGGGATCATGCACTGCCGCTGGCAAACAATTTCCGCAGCCTGCCCGACGTGCTCGGCTTCGTGAACAATCTGTTCGTGCGCTCCGGCCTGCTCGCCGCGGTGGAGGACTACAAGGGCATCCGCACCAGCCGCACCGCAATGGGCGACATGCCCCGCATCGAGGTTTTCGTCCCCCGCATTCCCGACGGCGTCAAGGCACTGAAGGCCGAGGAGCAGGCGCAGGCCGAGGCGGAATTCCTGGCAGGGCGTGTGCGCGGCATGGTCGAATCGGGTGAACTGCTGCCGGTGGACAAGCAGGGCGAACGCAGGCCCGCCGGGTACGGCGACATTGCCGTGCTTTTCCGCAAATCCACGCACATGCACGTGTACGAGGAGGAACTGCGCAAGGCCGATGTGCCCTACTGCCGCGCGGCGGGCGAGGGTTTCTATGAGCGGCAGGAAGTCATGGACGTGCTGCACCTGCTGAAAGCGGTGACGGACCCGTGGAACGAGCCCGCGCTGCTCGCCTTCCTGCGCAGCCCCATGGCCTGCCTGAGCGACGACGAAATCGTGCGGCTGCGCATGGCGGGCGGCGTGGCCCGTGTGTTTAACGGCGGTGAGATGCCCGACGGTTTTCCACGTCCTGAAAGGCTCTCCGATGCGCGGCGGTTGCTTGCGGATTTGCGCGGCGTTGCCGAACTTCCCTGCGGCGCTTTCCTGCGGCGCGCATTGGAACGAACGCATTTTGAGCCCGTGCTGATGGGGCAGTACCAGGGCCTGCAGAAGGTGTCGAACCTGCGCAAACTGGCGGCGGCTGCGGACAATTTTGCGCGGCGCGCCCCGGCGGGGCTGCGCGGGTTCGTGCAGTATTTGGATGACCTGCGCAGCGGTGCGGCCCGCGAGGGGGACGCCAATTTGCAGGCGGAGGGCGGCGATGCGGTGGTGCTGCTGACGGTACACAAGGCGAAGGGGCTTGAATTCCCCATCGTGTTCGCGGCCGACACCGGCGGCGTGCGGGGCAGCCGTTCCTCCTCCATGCACATGCATGCCGCGCTGGGTCTTGCACTGAACCCGGAGGACGACGGGGGGGAGAAGTCCCCCTGCGCAATGGCACTTGCCGTGAAGGACCGCAACGCGCGCGAGGAGGAGTCCGAGGAGGCGCGCACACTTTACGTGGCGCTGACGCGCGCACGCGATTATTTGGTGCTGATGGGTCCGCCCGATCCCAAGCCCGCATCATGGTTCGGTGTGATTGACCGCGTGTTTGGGGTGGCCTCAAAGGAGGACGGCGCAGCGTTCAGCGGCAAGACATGGTGGGGGGGGGTGCGCCGTGATCCGCCTGAAGTGCCTCATGCAAAGGCCGGTCCCGTCGAAGACGGGAACCTCGACGTCGGGCGCCTGCGCGCGCGCATCGAACAAATCCCAACAGCGGGTGCGCCGGAACGGCGGGTATTCTCCGTGTCCGAGGTGCTGAACCAGATTTTTGGCGACGGCGGGGACGAGGAATGTGGCGGCACCGAATCCGTCGCACTTCGCAACACGCCCGAGGAGGAGCGGGAGGGCCGCAACTTTGCCATGGCGCGCGGCAGCCTGGCGCACCGGTTGTTTGAGGAATGGGATTTTGCCACCCAGGCGCCGCGCGACTTGGAAGGGCTTCTGAAGGAGGCGCGGCTGGGCCTGGCCAACCGGGCGCGCCTGCGGCGGGAGTTTGAGGCGATGGCCACGCGTTTCCGGGGATGTCCTCTGGCCCTGCGGTTGGGTGGAGACCCGGCACTGAAACGGGAGGAGCCGTTCCTGCTGGCGTTGGGCGGCGCAGTGTTGCGGGGCACCATTGACGCACTGCTAAGTGACGGCACAGTGGTGGACTACAAGACGGGCGTGCCCGATGAGCGCAAGAAGACGCGCTACGCACTGCAACTGGCGATCTATGCCGGCGCCGTGCGCCGCCTGCTCGGGACGGAGCCGCGTGAGGGTTTGCTCTACTACGCCGACCCCGGAGAAACGGCAGCAATTCCGCTGGATGCGGCGACCGTGGAGGCGGCTCTGGCGCGCGCTGAAGCGGCCGTTCGGGTATTGCGCGGAACGGGCGTGTAGGCGAACGGGGACAGTGAGAATTTCCTCAAGGCAAGGGACATAAGGGACCAAAGCGACTCAAGGGACACCGACTCTCCCGTATTGGGAAAGCGCGAATATGTCCTTTTCGTCACTTCAGTCCCTTTCGTCGCTTTGCTTGAGCCTCCCCGCGAAAACTCAAAACTGACTTGACAGCGGGTGCAACCTGTGGTCTAATG
>CALDSM010000435.1 GCA_937923585.1 uncultured bacterium | reverse complement strand
CCGGCAATGTGACGCTGACAAACGTCACCGTGACGGACCCGCAGGCGACGGTATCCGGCGGCCCGATCACACTGGCTCCGGGCGAGCTGGACGGCACGACCTTCACGGCCACCTATGCGGTCACGCAGGCGGACCTGGATACCGGCAGTTTTTACAACACCGCGACCGCCACAGGGACGCCGCCGAGCGGCCCGCCGGTGGCGAGCGTGTGCCACAGGACGGTGCCCGCCGTGCAAAGCCCGTCCATTTCGTTGGACAAGGACGCGGTGCAGGCGAACTACGACACTGCGGGCGATGTGCTGGCCTACACGTTCACCGTGACGAATACCGGCAATGTGACGCTGACGAACGTCACAGTGAGCGATCCCCTGGCGACGGTGTCGGGCGGCCCGATTGCGAGCCTTGCGCCGGGCGCGTCGGACAGCGCGACGTTTACCGCGAGCTACACGGTGACGCAGGCCGACGTGGATGCGGGTTCGTTCACGAACGCGGCCACGGTGACCGGCACGCCGCCCGCCGGCCCCGATGTGACGGCCGACGATGAGGCCACAGTTCCCGCGGCGCAAGCGGCGGCGATATCGCTTGGAAAGGCCGCCGTACAGTCCAGCTTTGACGCCGCGGGCGATGTGCTGGCCTACACGTTCACCGTGACGAACACGGGGAATGTGACGTTGACGAACGTGACGGTGAGCGACCCCCTGGCGACGGTTTCGGGAGGCACGATTGCGAGCCTTGCGCCGGGCGCGTCGGACAACACGACGTTCACCGCAAGCTACACGACCACGCAGGCCGATGTGGACGCCGGCCTGTTCACGAACACGGCCACGGTGACGGGCTCCCCGCCGTCAGGGCCGGTGGTAACAGACAGCGACACCGCAACGGTGTCGGCATCCGTGGGCGCCTCCATCAGCCTGGTCAAGACGGCCATGCAGGAGAGTTACTTTGCTCCAGGAGACGTGCTCACCTACACGTTCACCGTGGCCAACACCGGCAATGTGACGCTAACCAATTTGACCCTGACAGACCCGGTGACAACGGTGGGCGGCGGCACGATTGCCGCGCTTGCGCCCGGCGCAACGGACACGGCAACCTTCACGGCGAGTTATGCAGTGACGCAGGCCGACGTGGACAGGGGCTATTTCACGAACACGGCGACGGTCACGGGCACTTATCACGTGATCAAGAGCGTGTCCGGTCCGGCGGAGAAGGCAACCGTGTCGGCAACGGCCAGTGCAACCGTTCCTCCGAACTATGCCGCCATCCAGTTGGTGAAGACGCCGCTGCAAACGAACTTTGCCGCGATCGGCGATGTGCTGAACTACACGTTCACCGTGACCAACGCGGGCATTGTGACGCTGACCAACGTGATCGTGACCGATCCGTCGGCGACGGTTGCTGGCGGCCCGATTGCCTCGCTGGCGCCGGGTGCCTCGGACAGCACGACGTTCACGGCGACCCATACCGTGACACAGGCCGATGTGGACGCGGGCAGCTACGGCAACACGGCCACGGCGACGGGCACACCGCCGTCCGGCCCGGACGTGACGGACAGCGACACTGTGTCGGTGCCCGCGCTGGTTGTTCCCAACCCCTCGATCCAACTGGTAAAGACGGCGCAGCAGACGAACTACGCGGCCGCGGGTGACGTGCTGACCTATGCGTTCACCGTGACGAACACGGGCAATGTGACGCTGACGAACGTGACCGTGACCGACCCGTCGGCGACAGTCTTGGGCGGACCGCTTGCGACGCTGGCACCGGGCGCCTCGGACAGCACGACGTTCACGGCGAGTCACACGGTAACGCAGACGGACGTTGACGCCGGCAGCTTTGCCAACACGGCCACCGGGACGGGCACGCCGCCGTCGGGACCGCCGGTGACTGACACCGACACCGTGACGGTGCCCGCGGTGACCAACCCCGGCATCAGCGTCGTCAAGACCGCGATGCAGACGAACTACAACGCCGTCGGCGATGTGCTGACCTACACTTTCACCGTGACGAACACGGGCAACGTGACGCTGACCGGCGTGACCGTGACCGATCCGTCGGCCACGGTGGCGGGCGGCCCCATCACACTGGCTCCGGGCGCCTCGGACAGTACGACATTTACGGCGAGCCACACGGTGACGCAGGCGGACCTGAATGCGGGCAGTTTTGCCAACACGGCCACCACTTCGGGCACGCCGCCGTCGGGACCGCCGGTGACTGACACCGACACCGTGACGGTGCCCGCGGTGACCAACCCCGGCATCAGCGTCGTCAAGACCGCGATGCAGACGAACTACAACGCCGTCGGCGATGTGCTGACCTACACTTTCACCGTGACGAACACGGGCAACGTGACGCTGACCGGCGTGACCGTGACCGATCCGTCGGCCACGGTGGCGGGCGGCCCCATCACACTGGCTCCGGGCGCCTCGGACAGCACGACCTTCACGGCGAGCCACACGGTGACACAGGCGGATCTCGATGCCGGCGCCTTTGCCAACACGGCCACCACTTCGGGCACACCGCCGTCGGGACCGCCGGTGAGCGACAGTGACTCCGTGCGGGTGCCCGCGGTGACCAATCCCGGCATCAGCGTGGTGAAGACCGCGATGCGGGCGAGTTACGGCAGCGTGGGGGACGTGCTGGACTATAGCTTCACCGTGACGAACACGGGCAACGTGACGCTGACGAACGTGACCGTGACCGACCCGTCGGCCACGGTTTCGGGCGGACCGCTTGCAACGCTGGCTCCGGGCGCGTCGGACAGCGCAACGTTCACGGCGAGCCACACGGTGACACAGGCGGACATCAACGCGGGAAGCTATGCCAACACGGCCACGACGTCGGGCAATCCGCCGTCGGGACCGCCGGTGAGCGACGACGACACGGTGACGGTGACCGCGGTCCAGACGGCCACGGTAAGTCTGGCCAAGGAAGCCGTTCCGGCGACCTTCAGCGAGGCGGGCGACGTCATCACCTACCGGTTCACCATAACGAACACCGGCAATGTGAGCCTGTACAACGTGACACTCTCGGACACGCTGATTCCCGTGACCGGCGGCCCGATTGCCGAACTGGCCCCGGGTGCGTCGGACAGCACGACGTTCACCGGAACCTACACGGTGACGGAGGAGGACGTTGCCAACGAGCGCGTGGTGAACGTTGCCACAGTCCACGCGAACAACCTGTTTGGTCCGCCCGTGACGGCCACCGACGACGCGGTGGCAACGCTCGATCCGAGCGGCTGCAAGGGCTTCAACCTGATTGCGATTATTCTCGGCGCGCTTACCGCACTTGGAACACTCCTGGGCGTGTGCTTCTCAGGGTGCTAGCGTAAGCCGACAGCACGAGGCCCGCCAACCTTGACGGGCTGCGCGCGGGATGAGCATGCCGGGGAGACCCCGAACGGGTCTCCCCGGCTGTTGTCTTTGCCGCACGGGTCCCCGCAGGCGCTTTCGGATGGAGAGCGCGCCCCCGCCGGATCAACCGGGGATGTCTGCGTTCAGACTATTGCCGAGGTTCTTCTCGCCGGGTCCATTGCCCGCACAATGCGTCATGAAATGATGCGGTGCGGTTTTGTGCCGCGCTGAACAGGGGTTTTCGCCATGCCACCCATTCTTTCGGCAGTGTACCTGCTTCTTGCACTCACCGGCACAGGGCTGAATCTCATCGCGCCGGAAACGGGAGCGGGGGTGATCAAGGCGCTTCCGGCGCGCTTTCTCGCCGTGTGCGCGTGGACCCATTCGCGCCCGCGCTTCGGCCTCTGGGTCGTCATCGCTGTGGCGCTGGGTGCGGTGGGCGACTACAGCCTGGCAACCGCCGAACGCGCTTGGTTCATGCCCGGGCTCCTTGCGTTTCTCGCAGGGCATGTTGCGTATTCGGTGGCCTTTGCGAAAGACCTGAAGTGGACCCGGCGGCGGGGCGTCGTCATCGCCGTCACCGCGGCGGTGATGGCGGCGCTTGTGGCGGCGGTGTCCGTGCGCATGGTCCGCGCGGGCGAGTATGGGCTAACCGCGGCCGTCATGGTCTACGTGACCGTCATGGGCATCATGACCGCGCTGGCAATACTCCACCAGAGTCCCACCCGGCTCATTGCGGCGGGCGGTGTCGTGTTTGTCTTGTCTGACAGCCATATTGCGGTGAATCACATGCTGTTGACTGCCCCAAGGCCCGGCGTTGCGCTGTCGGGATATGCAACGTACTATCTCGCACAGTATCTCCTTGTGGCGGGTGTGCTGTGTGAGTCGCGTCAAGCGGATTGATGGCATGCAGTTGGGCGGAGGCGGCATGCGTTTCACAGGAAGATGAAGGGCTGGAAAAGCCGCCGTCATCGGAGGGAAAGAGTGAAAGACTGCTTCCCGGCACGCCCTGACGCCTGAAATGTCAGGTCTGGTCCATCTGAAGCGACCAAGCAGGCGCAGGCAAGCGGCGCCTGTCCCAATGCAGACTATTCCTCAATCTGCATGAGCCCGAAACTCAGGACGGCTTCGGCGGCGACAACATCGTCCACAAGGGCGGTGGCGCGCACCTTGAAGGCGTTGTGGCGGAAATGCATCATTTCGGCCTTGATGACCATCTGGTCGCCCGGCACAACCGTGTGGCGGAAACGGGCCTTTTCAATGCCCGTGAAGAAGGCCAGCTGCCCGTTGGGCTCGCCGTTCTCGCCGAAGATGAGCATGGAACCGACCTGGGCCATGGCCTCGATAATGAGTACGCCGGGCATCACGGGCACGTCCGGCCAGTGGCCCTGGAAGAAGGGTTCGTTTACGGTCACGTTCTTGAACCCCGTCACATTCTTCATCGGCTCGAAGGAGAGCACGCGGTCCACCAGCAGGAAGGGGTAGCGGTGGGGCAGGATCTTCATGATCTTGTTGACATCGAGCGCGGGCGGCTTGCGCCGGGTGCCGACCCTGATGTCCTGCAGTCCGATGCCGGCGCGTTCGCTGAGATACGCTTTCTTGATCTGCTTGGAGAACAGGACGTTCTTCTCGTGGCCGCATTTGACGCCGATGATGTGGCCCTTGAGCGGCAGTCCAAGCAGCCGGGTGTCGCCGAGCAGGTCGAGGATTTTGTGGCGGACAAACTCGTCGGGGAAATGCAGTTCGTCGTTGAGAATGCCCTCGTCGCCGATGACCACGGCCGATTCAAGGCTGCCGCCCTGGATCAGGCCGGCCTCCTGCAGCATCTTCACCTCGCGCAGAAAGCAGAAGGTGCGCGCCGGGGCGATCTGGTTGCGGAAGGTGTCCTCGTTGATAACGAAGGAGGCGTACTGCGTGCCGATGGCCTTGTGGTCGTAGGAAATGGTCATGGTAACGCGCAGCTCGTCCGACGGCAGAATGCTGAGGGTCACGTCGTCCTTGCGGTAATAGACCGGGTGGTCCACGGTGATGTAGGACTTGTCCTGGTCCTGGTCCACCACGCCCGCCCGGAGGATGGTGTTGAGCGCGGGCATTGAGCTCCCGTCGCCGTTGGGAATCTCGTCGGCGTCCACCTCGACAATCACATTGTCAATGCCCATGCCGACGAACGCCGCCATGGCGTGCTCTATAGTATGCACCGTGGCCGGGCCGATGCCGATGGTCGTGCCGCGCGACACATCAACCACATGGTCAAGAACGGCGGGTATGACCGGCCGGTCCTCCAAGTCGGTGCGCACGAACACGATTCCGCTGTCGGGCGGCGCGGGCCTGAACGTGACCGTGGTCAGGCTTCCCGTATGCAGGCCGACGCCGGAGTAGGAGGCCGACTCGGCGATAGTGCGTTGTTTCATGTTTTTCTGCCGTCTTCCAGAGCCGCCAGCCGTGCCTCAAGCTCCCTGACCCGCTTTGCGAGTTCGGGCAGTTTTGCCTGCACGACCAGCACGCGCCGTTGCTGTGCATGGTCCATTGCCGGATAACCGGACACCACCTGACCGGGCGCCACAGAACGCGTGACACCGCTTCGGGCGGCGATGCTCGCGCCGTCGCCGATGGTGATGTGGCCGTTTATGCCCGCCGACGCGCCCACGCGCACCCGGCTGCCTATCACCGTGCTTCCGGCCACACCCGCCATTCCAGCGATGACGGTATGCTCACCGATCTGCACATTGTGGCCTATTTGGACGAGATTGTCAATTTTTACACCGTTGCCGAGTTTGGTCACACCAAAGGTTGCCCGGTCCACGGCCGTATTGCTGCCAATCTCCACGTCGTCGCCGATCTCCACCGTGCCCACCTGGGGAATCTTCATCCACACCCCGCCCATGGGCACAAACCCGAACCCGTCGCTGCCGATGCACACGCCCGCGTGCAATACACACCGCGCGCCAATCCGGACCCCCTCGCGAATGACCGCGTTGGGATAGACCAGGGTTTCCGGGCCGACCGTGCTGCCGCGGCCGATGTACACGCCGGGATAGAGCACCACGCCGTCCCCCAAAACCGCCCCCTCCTCGACGCAGGCGTTTGGACCAATGGACACATTTTCGCCCAGCACAGCACCCGGTGCCACGAAGGCCCGCTCATGAATACCCGCCGCAGGACGGGGGGACCGTTCGGCGGCAAACATGTGCAGCACCCGCACAAAGGCCTGTTCCGGTTCGTCCACCACGATAACGGTGGCGAGGGGCTTGGGATCCACGGGTTTCGAGACCAGCGCCGCCGAAGCGCTCGTCTCGTACAGCCCGGAGAGATAGCGGTCACTGCGCACGAAGCACAGGTCGCCGGGTGCGGCCTCCAAAAGACCGTTGACACCCGTGATCTCAGTCGCGGGGTCGCCCTGAACCGTGCCGCCCAAAAGGCGGGCTATTTCACCGACGGTCATTCCCATCGTTAGAATGGCCTTGCCGGGGCGCAGATCACCGCCCCGCAGGGGCCTATTTGTTCAGCAGTCCCAGAACGGTCGGGGTGAGATCAATGGTGGCGCTGCTGTAGATCACGCTGCCGCGCGGGCCTCCGCTGGAATTGAGCACCAGGTGATATCCATCCTTCTCCGCCACCTGGGCGATGACCTTCGTGATATCGTCCACGACCTCCTTGAGCACGGTTTCCTCGTTGGTGTCAATCTTTCGCTGGCGCTTTTCGAGTTCGCTCTTGTAGTCGGCGATGTCCTGCTCAATCTTGAGGCGCGCGGCGGAGCGCTGCTCTTCGGTCATGGTGTCACGGCCGGCATCGTATGCCTTGCGCGCCTCCTCGATGCCCTTCTGCTTGATGTCTATTTCGGCCTGCATCGTATCCACGTCTTTTTGAAGGGCCGCATACTTCTGCTCGCGCTTCTTGTAGTCCTTCATCAGCTTGGCCATGTCAGCGACTGCGATGCGGTAACCGGCGCCGCCGGATGCCGACGCGGCCGCAGGGGCGGCCGACTTGTCTTTGTCTTTCTGGGCGTGGGCAGGCGCGCCGACAAGGGTCAGGGCGGCAACGGCGGAGGCAAAAGCGAACAGGACCGCCATGGAGGTCGTCTTCTTCACGAAATGATGTGGCACGATACTATCCTTTTCTTCTGAGTTGGTCGCAAAACCGGCACGTCCGGTGCGGTCAAGCCGCCGAAACGTGGCCGTTTTCGATTGTGGGGCGGCAGTATACCACTCCTTCCAAAGCCGTACAAAACAACTCAGGAAAACAGGGCATACCGAACGCAATTCCGCGCATCCTCCACGCACCCGCGGAGTTCCGCCCGCGTTGGTTTAGAACTTGTATCCCGTGGCCAGATGCAACCGGCCGCTGCTGCTCTGCGAATCGTCTGGATTAAGCGGGAAGCCGTAGTCCACACGGATGGGCCCGAGCATGGGCACGTTGAACCCAAGGCCCACGCCCGCGCTGTACCGGAAATCGCTGGGGTCGAAGTCGCCCACATCCTCCCAGACACTGCCGGCGTCCACAAATCCGTATACGCGCAAGTCCTTGGTGATCTTGTACTTGGCTTCAAAATTGTAGATCATGCGCATGTTGCCGCCGATGGCGAAGTCGTCGCCCCAGAACAGGTAACGGGGCACCTTGGGTCCGATTCCGCGGTTTTCATAGCCGCGCACCGTGTTGGTGCCGCCCGCGTAGAAACGGTCCTGCAGTGGGACTTTGTCCGTGCCGTCATAGGCGCCCATGATGCCGTTGCGGGCACGCAGCGACAACACCCATTTCTGGCCGTCCTGAATCGGGAAGTACCACGTCGAATCCTGTTCGAGTTTGACGAAATGGTTGTCGCCGCCCAGACCGGCCAGCTCAAGGGCGAGAATGTGCCAGGAACCCTTTGTCGCGTCGTACTTGTTGTCCAGCGTGTTGCGCTCGATCTGGGGGCGCAGGGCGATGGTGGTCGAGGAGCCTTCCTGCTCCCGGATCTCCCGGTTGGAATACCAGGGCAGGCCGCTGATCTCGACATCCTCATAGAGGAGTCCGAGCGACGTTTGCACGTAGGGGGACAGGTTCTTGCCGAAGCGAAGCTGGCCACCCTTGGTGTTCTCGTTGTAGTCCTGGCCGCCGCGGACATGGTAACTCTCGTTGAACAGGTCCACACCCATCATGACGGGATAGCCCAGGAACTCCGGCTCCGTGAAGCTGATGGAGTACTGGTTGCGGCGCTGGCTCGCGTTGAGCCGGAGCCGGAGCTGCTGGCCGCCGCCCGAGAAGGTGGGCCAGTTCGTGATGTCGAAGTTGGTCAGGCGCAGTTCGCCGAAACCGCCGACGCCGTCCTCGGTGCTGAAGCCGCCGCCGAAATTGAAGGTGCCGGTCTTGCCCTCGTCCACGTCCACCAGCATGTCGCTGAACAGGCTGTCGGCCTCCTTGCCCATCGGGTCGTCCAGCGTGACGCGGACGGAGTCGAAGAAGCGGGTGCTTTCCAGCCGCTGCTTGCTTTCCTCGACCGCGGCGCCGTCGTAGCGCTCGCCGGGAATGA
>CALDSM010000434.1 GCA_937923585.1 uncultured bacterium | reverse complement strand
AGCCACGACACGGCCTGCATTTTCTGCCATGCCAAGCGCGGCGCCGGCGCGAAGGGCGAGTCCAAGACGAACGCCGACGCGACAGACATCACCGGAAAACTGCATCCCAACGTGGCGGCGCCGGACAAGACGGTGTATCCCACGCCGGAGCAGGAAGCCAACTCGATGGTCACCTTCCACCACAAGGACCATGTCGAGTTGTTCGGCAAGCGCTGCGTGGACTGCCACCAGAAAGAGAACTGCAGCCGCTGCCATGACACCGCCGGTCCGAAAAAGCACGAGCGCGAGGACCCGCACGAGGACTGCATCAAGTGCCACGACACTTCGGACAACTGCGGGAAGTGCCACCAGGACCACGAGGCCCCGTCCTTTGACCACAACACCAGCACGCCGTTCGTGCTCAAGGAATTCCACAAGCAGGTTGCCTGCGCGAAATGCCACAAGGAAGGCAAGTTTGCGATGGACAAGAAGGCCTGCAAGGACTGCCATGAGGCGGCCTGGTTCCCGGCGAAGGAATCCTTCGACCATGCCAAGGCCGGGCTGGTGTTCAGCGAGGCCCACAAGGACAACGAGTGCGAGGCCTGCCATCCCAACGGGCTGGGCGAGGTTCCCGACTGCACCGTCTGCCATGACGACAAGAAGTACCCGCAGGACCTGCCCGGAGAACGCGTGCCCGGCGGCAACGAAGCGCCTGCGGAGGAGAAACCGGCCACCGGAGAGCAGCCCGCCGCAGAGGAGACACCGGCTGCGGCGGAGGTGCCGGCTGCGGCGGAACAGCCAAGTGCAACGGATGAGTCAGCCGAAGGAACCAAGTAGGGTTGTGCCTGAAGCACCCGGGATGTGCAGATGCCAGGCAGGTTTGTCGGAAAGGGGTAAAGAATTGCCCAATTTTCGGGGCCGAGTCTGAACAGGTCGAGCGCGAAGAACAGGACCAGCCACCAGAACATCAGCGCAGGCAAAAGGATGCGTGTCTGGAATACGCCTTGGACGCGCTGCGGCATCTGGTCACGTTGCAGGCTGCGCCAGACCGGAGATTCGTCAGCAGAAGACCGGTCTGGGTCTTCTGTGGGGCACCCTGAAGTGCCGCGCAGCGGCGCGGAACACACCGTCCCCACTGGAAGCGCCCGCCACCCTGCCGGCTCTTCTGAAGCCCTATTTCCCCCGCACGGCTTTGATCAGTGCCTCCATGTGCTTCAGGTAATTCTCCAGCGCGCGGCGGCCCTCATTGGTGATTCGGTACAGCGTCTTGGGCGTGCGCCCGTCGAAGGTCTTGGCGCAGACGATGTACTGCGCCTCTTCCAGTTTGCGCGCATGCACGCTCAGGTTCCCGTCCGTGGTCTCCAGCAGCGCTTTCAAGTCCGTAAACGACACCGATTCGTTGACCGCCAGCGCGCTCACAATCGCCAGGCGGATGCGGTCGTGCAGCAGCCGTCCCTGCGGATCATCCTGCCCCGACTGTGCCATGCCCGACAGGGCGCGCAGCGTTGCCGCGCTGTCCTGCGCCGGCCGGGCCGCCGCTTTGTCCTGTCTGGCCATCAGCCGTCATGCCTCCATGCGATGTACAGTCCGCTGGCGATGTGAATGAGCCCGAACCCGGCCGCCAGAATGAGGTCGGCGCAGGTCAGCGTGCCGACCACCGGGTCGAAGATGGGCACCGGCGGATAGAACGCATACACGCCCAGAAAGATGAAGCAGAATCCGGTGAGGGGAAGCACTTTGATCGAAAAGGCACCACCGGTCACCACCCCCACGCCGTACATCATCAACCACACGCCGGGCATCAGCGCATCCAGTTCGCGCTCGTATAGCACTTCCGTCAGCACCACGCCCGCGAAAATCGGCGGAAACAGGCTGAGCGCAAAATTGCGGCCCACCGCCGTGAAAAGCGGCACGCCCTGCCGCCGGGACTTGAAGACCATACCCGCAAAGCCCGCAAGGCACCCCGCAAAAGCCACGGCCAGCCACACCCCTATCCACCAGTCCTCCGTGCGCCGGAAAGACCCCACGTAGGCCCCAACCAGCGCCGCAAACCCCATGACCACCGTGCCCCAGCCGGACACGGCCGTAAGCGGAGCCGACCGCGCCATGGTGTCGCGGATAAAGGACAGGTTCTCCATCGCGCGCTCGTGCAGAAACGCGACAGGCGCGGCGTCGCCGCAGTCCGCATGCTCGTTCTGTGCCATGCATTAATGGTATCCAAAGTCTCTTGCATTTTCAAGAACTTTGTGTTACAAAGTTTATGTGGCTTTGAAACACAAAGAACTTTGAAAGGAGAACGCCATGGACGCCAAATCACCCCTCCTCCGGTTCTGCATGCTCGGCAACTTCGCCGCGGCCGTCGCCGTGGCCGGCTGGTTCGCCTTCTACCCGGCCGCCCGCGTGGCGCTGGACCTGCGCGACCCGGCGATCAAGGGCGGCGACATCCCCCGCGCCGCGTTCCGCCTGCACCGAAGCGTCTCCCCCAAAGTGGAGCGGTGGGCAAAGGCGCGTGTGGCCTCCGGCCGCGCCGCGCAGCTCTCCACGGATAACATCTCCGGCACCGAGTGGCCGGTCTTCGGGGCGCTCTTCTACCTGTGGTCCACCGAAGCCCTACAGCAGGAATGGGAAAAGGCTCCTGTCGGCCCCGTGGCTCCGAAGGAGTACGCACGCGGTGCGGTGGACGCTCTGACAGCGCTGGTACTGGACCCCAGCCACGGCGCGTGGGTCAGAAAGCATTGGGGCGACAACTACCTGACCCGCGAGAATGTGTTCTACCGCGCCATGCAGCTCTACGCGATCATGTCGCAGCATACCCTGACCGGCGAGACCCGCCATCTGCCCATGCTCCGGGAGCGGGCAAACGCGCTGGCCAACGAGATTGACGCCTCCCCCCACGGCCTCCTCAACGATTACCCCAGCGAATGCTATCCGGGGGACGTGCTGGAAAGCATTGCCTGCATCCGCCGCGCCGACCTGCTCTTGGGCACGGATCATAGCGCCTTTCTTGCACGCGCCGTGCGCGGATTCACCGGACATTCTGCGGATGCCGCCGGCCTGCCCGGCTATATGGCGGACACCGGTTCGGGCGAACTGCTCGGCCCCGCCCGCGGCTGCTCCAATTCCTATTTCTGTTTCGTGGTCCCCGAACTCTGGCCCGACCTTGCCCGCAAGTGGTACGACGCCTACGAGCGGGATTTCTGGCAGTACCGCTGGG
This sequence comes from uncultured bacterium, assembly GCA_937923585.1. Lineage (GTDB taxonomy): Bacteria > Hydrogenedentota > Hydrogenedentia > Hydrogenedentales > CAITNO01 > CAITNO01. The sequence continues at coordinate 5,662 of CALDSM010000434.1, read as the reverse complement.
GCGCATGGGGGTTCCGTGAATTTGCCAAAGGCGAGGACCTGGGCGACTGGTACGCCGATGTGGACGCGGGCCCGTCCATCGCCGGACACGGCATGGCGGCCTGCGCGTTCGGCCTGGCCGCCGCGCGCGCCAACGCCCGCTTTGACCACGCCTATCCCCTGGCGGCGGAGATGCTGGCCATGTCCTGGCCGCTGCCCAACGGCCGCCTCGGGCTGCCCCAACTGCTGTCCAACGCCACCGACGCGCCCTATCTCGGCGAACAGGCCATCCTCCTTAACCTGACCCGTCCGCCGGCACCGTCCATGGTGCCGCGCTATGGCGGTGCCGTCCCCCCCATGGTCTATGCGCTGCTGGCGGCCTACCTGGCGGCGGGTGTGGTGGTCATCGCCGCCACGGCGCTGGCCCTGCGCCGGGCGCGGCGCCTGCGCATTCCCTGTCCGCGCGCGCAGGCCGCACTGTGGCTGGCACTGATGATCGCCGCCGCCGCGCTCCTTCTGGCCGGGCAAAGCGCATTGGGTTTCATCTGCCTGGCGGCTTCGTTCGTGCTGCCCCGGGCAGTTCCGGAAAAAGGCAGGGCGGAACACCGCAGAATGCGCGCTGCGCTGGCGTTTGCCGCGCCTGCCCTGCTATTCTCGGGGAGAAAGGTCGGAACTGCGGCGCAGCAGGATGGCAGCCCCGCCCGGCCGGACTGAAACATGCAAGACCACTGGGAGACGAATACCATGTCGAATCACGGGATTTCGAGGAGAACGGCGATGGGGGCAATGGCCGGACTGGCGGGTGCGGGACTGGCGGGACCGGTGGCGATGGCGCAGACCGCCCCCGCGGCGGGCGGCGGACGGCTGAAACAGTCCGTGTCGCGCTGGTGCTACGGCAAGATTCCGCTCGACGAACTGTGCAAACAGGCCAAGGCCATAGGCCTCAAGGGCATTGACCTGCTCGACGAGCCCGACTGGGCAGTGGCCATCTCGAACGGCCTCGAAGTGGCCATGCCGAACGGCCCCAGCGGCATCAAGGACGCCTGGACCGATCCCGCGAACCACGCCGATCTGGTCAAGAAATCGGAGGAATTGATTCCGAAAATCGCCGCGCTCGGCATCAAGAACATGATTCTCCTGTCGGGCAACCGCAGAGGCATGTCCGACGAGGAGGGCCTCAAGAACTGCGCGGCCGGGATTAAGCAAATCCTGCCGGCCGCCGAGAAGGCGAACGTCACGCTCGTCATGGAACTGCTCAACAGCAAGCGCGACCACAAGGACTACATGTGCGACCACACCGCCTGGGGCGCGGCGCTGGGCGACATGCTGGGCTCGAAGAACTTCAAGCTGCTCTACGACGTCTACCACATGCAGATCATGGAAGGCGACGTCATTGAAACCATCGGCAAGTACAAGGACTACATCGGCCACTACCACACCGGCGGCGTGCCCGGCCGCCACGAGATAGACGCCACCCAGGAGATCAACTACCGGCGCGTCTGCGAGGCCATCGTCGAGACCGGCTTTGACGGCTTCCTCGCCCACGAGTTCATCCCCAAGGGCAGCGATCCGATTCAGTCGCTCCGCGACGCCTACGACATCTGCAACGTGTAGCCACCGTGTCCTCATCGCGGCGGTCCTTTTTGGACTGCGGTGGAAAAGCGCAGCGACGACACCGCTTTGGCTGGCTTTGACGCGGCCACAGCCAAAGCGGCATCGATGCGGCCGCACTACAAATAACGAGCAGGCCCAAGGACAAAGATAGGGCACCCGCCTACGCCTTCGCCCGGCAGGGGTATATCGGCACACAGGGGTCGCACCCGACGACCTCGTCGCCCTGCCAGGCCAGCCGGAACTGCTTCTTGCTGACGGGCATTACCTCCACCGTTTCCGTCCGGGGCAGATCGTGCTGAAGCGTGATCGCCCGCCCGACCACCACCTGCGCCGCATCTAACGTCAGGTGGGACCCATCCCAATGCAGCGGCAACTGCTTCTCGTCCACACTCATCCGGACCGACCCCCGCGCGGTCCAGGCGGGAACACGAACGCGCAGCGGAACGCTGCGTTTCGGCATGACAACCACCGTGGCGGCGTCGCCGCGTTTGGACTGCACCGCCGCTTCCGGCGTATCGCAGCTAAAATGGAGGTTGACTGAGACAGTCCCGTCCGCCGTGACGGTGACGGCGTTCTTGCTCACGTCGGACAGGCAGTGCAGCACCGCGGCGAACACGTCGAGGATGGACCCGCGCCCATAGGGGTGGCCGTAAACGCCCCAGGCACCGTCATTGCGGCGGTTGTCCGGGTCCTTCATCTGCGCCGGCAGCAGCCGCGCGCGAATCAGGCGCTCCGTGTCGTCCAGCAAATCCGTCTGCCCGTCGCGCAGGCCCAGCCACAGCGCAAGCTGGACCACATCACTGCAGCTCCCGTGCTCGCCCACGGGATCTCCGTCCTCGTTGGGAAACCGGGCCTTACCCAGGTCGTGCGGCGACCAGCCCGAGCGGCTGATGGTCGTGCCCCACAACCCATTCCGGTACGTCCTCGACACCGCGTCCACGTACTTCCTTTCCCCCGAGGCGAGCCCGTACAGCAGCAGCCCGCGCAGCGTTCCGCAGTACGAATGGTTGTGGCCCACATGGCCAGGGTCAAGCAATTCCGCGCGCACACGGCCGCCCGGGTCAATGATGTTCCGCAGATGCGCTTCGGCAAGGCGTCCCGCGAGCTGCATGGCGTCCGCGTCGCCCGCCGCCTCGCTGAACCATACCATGGCCTCCATCGCGCGGCCCGTGGTTCCCGTCGAATCATACCACTGCCCTTCGGGGGCGTGGGGCACCATCATCGGGTCTTTGTTCAGCAGCCTTCCCTCCATCAGTACGTCCAGCCGCTGGTAGTCCAATTGCCCGTCCGCGTTGATCAGCCCGCTGATGGCCGCGATGAGTTTTCGGCCCTGACCCCGCGCCCAGTCGCTCTTGCGGTGCTTCACGAGGGCCGTGTAGGCAAGCAGCGTTTCCCGGATGTTGTGCAGGTTGACCCGGTGGCCCCCCGGCGGGCCGAACTCGTTCGTCAGCAGCGCCGCCGGATTGTCGGTCATCTTCCGCAGGTTCTCCAGCATCGCCTCCTCGGCCGGCTGCGGTATGGGAAGACCGATGGCAGCCTCGCACCGCAGCATCGCGTCCCACCACCGCCCCGTGTCATGCGCGGTTTCATATCCGCCCGTGGGCAGGAAGTGTTCGTCCGGGTTAAGCCACGCCAGGCAGCACCCGTGTACGCGCTCCATCGCGCCGCGCAGGGCATCGTTCGCGGGCTCCTTCGGCGGGGTCTCCGCACCAGACGCAAAGCGAGTAAAAGACAGACACGCCGCGCCGAGAACCGCGCTCCGTTGCAGGAAGACTCTTCGACTGCTTGGTCTTGGGATCATGCCAAATCTCCTTGGTCGGCGGATGCGCAAAAGGACACGGTTTCTGGTCGCGGTGAGAATGCCGTCGCTGTGCATTTAAGCAGGGCACGTATGCGGGCTTCAACCGGAGGAGTCTCTTGGGGAAGGGAAACATGACCGTGCGTTTATACCGTCCCAGGTTCGCCCGACCCCAAATAGGGAAACGCCGCATCAAGCTCCCGGCTTTAGCCGGGGGCTTGATGCGGGTGGCCCGCCGTGTGTTTCCCGCCCGGAAAAAGCCGTGGAGCGCCCCCAGGCATCCGTAGAATCCTGTATTAATTACATACTTACACTATTCTTTGACAATCTATTTTGCAAAAGTGAATAATGTATGTTAACATTCAAACAGCGGTGAAGCCGACATCGGGCAATGTAGGTTTCTGGACAATTCTCAAGGGTTCGATTCGGGGGCTGGAGCTGTGCAGAGTGGACAGTGTTCCGGCATGTCGGCAAATGGTCTTGGACGATAGCCCTTCTCCGGAGTTTTCAAGCCCGGCAAAGACCCGATTCCTTACGGTCGCCTTCACAGAAGACCCATTTTCCGGGACTTTCCTGCACTTCCAGAACGCGGCGGCATTGCCGGCGAGCCCCCCACGGCCCTCAACGCCCCCCTCCCTCCATAATTCAATGAAGGAATCCGGTATTTCCCCCGCAAAGACTGCGTTTTGCGGGCTACTAAAAATATGATTTGCGTGCATACTGAATATGTTGCACAACGGACTTCTTTTCTTGAAATGCCCCAAGCCCCCACAACACCGGGGCGGCCGAAACAAGGAGATCATTAATGGGCAAGGCAGGGTTGGTCAAAACCGGTAATGTCAACTGTCGGATGCTGCTTCCCCTTATGCTGGGAATGCTCTTGTTTGCCTTGATGGCCGCGGCGTCCGACACCCCCCGGCCGCGCCGGCAAATCCGGCGGCTTCGGCATTATCCAGCACCCGTATTCTCTGGTCCTGGCAGGACAGGTCTTCCGATGAAACCGGCTTCATGATATGGAGCGGACCGGGGACTGAAACGCCGTCCACACACAGCACAATCGCCCCCACTGATGCCGTTTCCTGGTCGAGGTCCGGTTTGGCGGCCAATTCCCTGTACTCGTTCCAGGTAGCCGCAGTGAACCTCTACGGGGAAAGCGCCAGGACCGGCACAATAACGGCCTGGACCCTTGCCGCCACCCCAGTCGAACCGGTGATCAAGACAGACCCGGCCTTCGCGGTCGCCGTGGGGGCAATTGATGGAAACCCGGCGCATACGTTGTACGCCATGGAATGCACCACCTTGGGCGCGTGGGTTCAGGCGGACGGAAGCCTTGGCGGGTCTCCGCTGTACCAGACAGCCGCCGCATGGGGTTCTGTGACCGTCAACGGGCTCACCCCGGGCGCGACCTATTCCTTCGCCGTCACGGCGCAGAACGGCGACGGCATCACCACGGACCCGGGGCCGACGGTGTCGGGAACAGCCAACGTACCCGTGCCTGATGTGGTGGGCCAGCCCCAGGCAGCCGCGTCCGCAGCGCTTGTCGGCGCAAGCCTGGTGGTCGGCTCCATCACGCAGGAATACAGCGCAACGGCGCCCGCCGGCACCGTCATCAGCCAGACGCCGTCCGCAGGGTTGTCGGTGGCGCCCGGCACCGCGGTGTTGATGGTCGTGTCCAGGGGCGCACAGCCCGTCATCACCGGCTCCGTCGTCATCAACCGGGGCGCACTGGCCACCAAGAGCCCCGATGTCACCCTGACGCTGACCTGGTCCTCCAATGCGGTGCGCATGCGCTTCAGTGACAACGGTGCGAACTGGACGGCATGGGAGCCGCTCCAGGCAACCCGGGCCTACACATTGCCGGCGGGGGAGGGATACAAGACGGTTCGCGTCCAGTTCCTCGACAACGCCAACAACCGTTCCGCCGTGTTCAGCAGCTACATTCGCGTGGACACAACACCGCCGGTGGGCGCGATAGTCATCAACGGCGGAGCCCAGAACGCCACCAGCCTGTCGGCCACCCTTGCCCTGACCTGGTCGGACACGGGAGGGTCCGGCGTAACCTCCATGCGCTTCAGCACGGACGGCAAGACATGGACCCTATGGGAACCAGCGGCGACCGCCCGCGCCTATACCCTTCCCGGACCGGCGGACACGTACAATACCATCCGTGTCCAGTACCGCGACGCGGCAGGCAATTACTCCGGGGTCGCCAGCGACTACATCCAAGATCGGAAGAGCACACGTCTGAACTCCAGTCACGATCAGATCTCGT
>CALDSM010000433.1 GCA_937923585.1 uncultured bacterium | reverse complement strand
AGAAAGTGCAGTCCCATCCCGTGGCGCAGCGGACAAGGTCCACTATCTCGTGGTAGGTGAACAGGTTGCCCGGACCCCAGCAGAACATGCACAGGGTGAGCGTGTCCAGCAGGCTGTACAGATGCTGGCCGTAGGCCGTCAGGCGAACCTTGGGCAGGTCCATGGAGGTGCGCGTGGCGGTTCCAATCACGGCCAATCCCTTGCAGAGGTCGCCGCCGACCGCGAGCCAGTCATGCTCGCAGGACATATGGTCGCCGCCGATGGGCACGGCCGCGTACATGATGGCCTGGGTGGGCTTGAACTGCGCCATGTGCGCCGGAAGCCCCTGGCCCTTGCAGTGAATGGCGTAAGGCTCGGTCTCGGGGCCGAAATGTTTGACCGCTGTGTGGAATCCGTCGGCGAGCACGTCGCCGACACCGTCGCGGTTCGCGGTCTTTTCGATCAGCCAGAACAGATCCTCCGGCTTGCCGAAGCCCAGGGTTTTGCCTTCCATCTTCGCCGCGGGAATGCACCCCTTTTCCATGGACTCGAAGACATACGACGCCAAAGCGCCCATGGTGATGGTGTCCAGGCCGTACTCGTTGCAGAGTTCGTTGGCCTTGGCCACCGCGGTGATTTCCACGATGTCCAGATTCGTGCCGAGGGTGCTCAGCGTCTCGAATTCCGGGCCGCCGAGCTTGTCGGAAACGGCATGGGGCGCCTCGGCCTTGACTTTCTTGCGGCAGCCGACCACGCACCCGTAGCAGGTGGTGTGGCCCGCGCCGATCTTCTCGTCATAGGTCTGCCCGGCCAGGTTCATATGGTCGGGATGAAATCCGCAGGTGTAATTGTGCGTGGCCATGTTGCCCGCGCCCGACTGGAACCCCACGATGCCCGGTGTGCCGTGCTGGACCAGCGTGGCGGGGAAATCGGCTCCCGGCAGGCGTTCCTTGCCAAGCACGCCCAGCCGCTTGAGGCCATCCGGGTCGGCGAAGGCCACCTTGGCGGCCTTCGGGGCGCGGACTGCGATGGCGCGCAGGTTCTTGCCGCCCATGACCGCGCCCATGCCGGTCCGGCCCACCGCGTCGTTCCGGTCCGCCAGCAGGCAGGCGAAGCGAACACCCTTCTCGCCGGCGGGACCGCACTGGATGATGCTCAGATTACTTTCCTTGCCCCCCAGTTCCGCTTCAAGCGCATCACAGACATCGCTGACATTCCGTCCGGCCAGCGAACCGGCATCGCGGATTTCCACGTTCTCCCCGTCCACCAAAAGGTAGACCAGCCGGTCCGCGCGCCCGGTCACCACAATGGCGTCATAGCCGGCCCGTTTGATCATCGGCCCGATCTTGCCGCCCACCTGTCCCTCGCCCACCGCCCCCGTCACCGGCGACAGGGCCACCGCGCTGCACCGGCTCACACCGGAAACGGCGCACCCCGTCGTAATACTGGGGGCGATGGTCAGAATATTGCCCGGGTCGTCCGGAGAAAGGTCGCCGGGAGTCTCCGTCAGCAGGAAATAGGCGCCAACGGCCCCCCCACCCAGATAGGTGCGGTAAAACTCCTCCGGCATTTCCTGCTTCGAGACCGTCCCGGTGGTTAAATTTACCCGCAGAACGACTCCCGTAAAACCATTAGGCATAAAACATCTCCGGCGGTTGTCTTGCTGGCCGAAACGGCGCACAAGCGGTGCAAAGAGTGGGAATTATAGCGGTATTCCCCGGGGTTCCGTTCTGCATTCGCGTGCCGGTCGGATTCTCTGGAAATGCGGGTTTTTCTTGACGCTGGGACTGTGCTAGAATGAGGGCGATATGTTTTTTGAAACATATCGCGGGGACGGGAAGAACAACCGACGGTCAGAGAAGCGTAAATGAGCCAGAACGAACTGCGAGTGGTCAATCCGTATACGGAAGAGGTTGCCTTCACGCTGCCGCTGTTGAAGCCCGACGCAGTGGACAGGGTGGTAAAACAGGCCCGGTCCGCATATCTGGCCTGGAGGGAGACGGCCGTATCCGAACGCATGGCCTTGTGCAAGCGGTTTATGGCTGAATTCGAGGGCATGCGGGATGACATCGCGCGCGACTTGACCATCCAAATGGGCAAGCCCCTGCAGCAATCCCTCAATGAGGTGGGCGGCATGCTGGGCCGCGCCGAACACATGGCTGGTATCGCCGAGTCGGCGCTTGCCGACGAAACGCTGCCGGAAAAGCCGGGATTCAGGCGGTACATCCGCCATGAGCCGCTTGGCGTGGTGCTCGACATCGCCGCCTGGAACTACCCGCTGTTGATCGCGGTGAACGTGGTTGTGCCGGCCGTGCTGGCGGGCAACGCCGTCATCATCAAGCACTCCAGCCGCACACCTTTGTGCGGCGAGGCCTTCGCCGAGGCGTTCCGCCGGGCCGGCGCGCCGGACCATCTGGTTCAGAACGTGGTGGCCGATCACAAGGTTACGGAACAACTGATGCAGCATCCGGGCGTGGACCATGTGTCGTTCACCGGTTCCGTGCGCGGCGGACACGAAGTGATGCAGTCCACCGCCGGACGCTTCATAGATGTCGGCCTGGAACTGGGCGGCAAAGACCCCGCCTACGTCTGTGCGGACGCGGATTTCGACTTTGCCGTGGCCAATTGCGTGGACGGTGCGTTCTACAACGCGGGCCAGTCCTGCTGCGGCGTCGAGCGCGTCTATGTGGACCGATCCATCTACGACCGGTTTGTGGAGGCCTATGCGGCCACCGTCCGGCAGTATGCGCTGGGCGACCCGATGGCGGCGGAAACCTCGATCGGTCCGATGGCATCGAAGGGCGCGCCGGAGTTCCTGCGCGGCCAGGTGGCTGCGGCGGTCAGCGCCGGGGGGCGCCTGCTGGTTGACCCGAAAGAATTCCCCACCCCGTCCAGGGGCTGGTTCATGGCCCCTGCGGTTGTGGCGGATGCGCCCCAGGACTGCTCCCTCATGCAGGAGGAGAGTTTTGGGCCCGTCATCGGCATCCTGCCCGTCTCGGGCGACGGGGAGGCCGTCCGGCTGATGAACGACAGCCCCTACGGCCTCACCGCCTCCATCTGGACCTCCGATCTTGAGCGGGCCATTCGCGTGGGCGGGCGCATTGAGACCGGAACGTTCTACATGAACCGCTGTGATTTTCTGGACCCTGCGCTGCCGTGGTGCGGCGTAAAGGACACCGGCCGCGGCGCCACCCTGTCGGCCTACGGCTTCCACCATCTGACCCGTTTGAAGAGCATGCATTTGCGCACGGAGATTCCCCGGTAGGAACCCCGGTTGCGTCTTCTGAAGACCCGCCCGATTTCCCCGGCATTCGTGGTTTT
>CALDSM010000432.1 GCA_937923585.1 uncultured bacterium | reverse complement strand
AACTGCCGAAAGGCGAGTCAGTCCCCGTTTTTCGCTTGGTCTTCTTTGTTTGTTTGAGTGGCATCAATTGCGATTCACTACACTAGAACCGCTTGCGCACCGCCATGAAGAGCCCTATCAGCGCGACGGATGCAACGGCCGCCGACACTCCGGGCAGAAACCACGGCACGACGGAAATGACCACGCCGAAGGCGAGCGACAGCGGCTCTTTCTGGCGGATGCCGTAAATGACCATGCCCGCACCCACGGCACCGGCAATCAGCATCACGAACATCGAAAGGCCGTCCATCACAAATCCTTTCCCGGGGCGGTACCGACAGAAGAAGCCGGCGGGACGCCAGCGCTCCCAGCGCCGCACAGCGAACAGACGCGCACACAAAGAACATACGCAAAACCGCGGGAGAGCGCAACTGGGAGGGCCGGCGTCCCTTCCGGCTTCTTCCCGCGCGGGATGCCAGTTTGCGCAAACCTCCCCGAACCCTGTACTTTCATGTTCACCCGCGACGTTGCGCGGCTTTCGTCGAAACACACACGGCGGCGCTTGCGCCCCCTATTCACAAGGAGAGACACCATGCAGTACAGGACTTTGGGCAATTCGGGGATTGAGGCCTCGGTGGTGGGGCTGGGCACCTGGGTAACCGGCGGCGGCGCGGCGTGGAACGGCGTGGACGACGCGGAATCACTGCGGGCCATCAGCGTCGCGCTCGACCACGGCATCACGCTGATCGACACGGCACCGGCCTACGGTTGGGGCCACAGCGAGACCATCGTCGGCCAGGCAATCAAGGGACGGCGCGACAAGGTGGTGCTTGCCACGAAATGCGGCATGTGGTGGGAGGACCCGCGCGGCTCGTTTCACTTCCATCTGGACGGCCGCGACACGTACATCAGCCTGCGCCCCGACACGATCGCCGTCGAGATCGAAAACAGCCTGAAACGGCTGGGCACGGACTGCATTGACCTGTACCAATGCCACTGGCCGGCGAAGGAACCGGAGAATACGCCCATCGCCGAGACGATGGGCATGCTTATGAAACTCAAGGAGCAGGGCAAGATCCGCGCGATTGGCGTGTCGAACGTCAGTGTGGCACAGTTGGAGGAGTACAGCGCCAGCGGTGACCTCGCCAGCGACCAGTTCCGTTACAGCATGCTGTACCGTGCGCCCGAGGCCGACGTACTGCCTTGGTGCGCAGCGCGCAACGTCGCCACGCTCACGTACATGTCGCTTGAACAGGGCCTGCTGACCGGCAAGGTCGGCATGGACCGGGTATTCGACCCGAATGAGTTCCGCAGCAACGAGGACTGGAACGCCTGGTTCAAGCTGGCCAACCGGCCGAAAGTGCTGGCCATGCTGGCGGGCTGGAAGGAACTGACGGAAAAGTACAAGTGCTCGCTCGCGCAACTGGTGATTGCGTGGACCGCGGCGCAGCCGGGCGTCACCCATGTGCTGTGCGGGTCGCGCACCGCCGCGCAGGCCGAAATGAACGCCGCTGCGGGCGCGCTTGTAGTCGACGCTGCGGACCTCGCCAAAATGCGCGATGACGCCATTGCCCTCGGGGAACCCCAATAGGCATGACCATGCGCCGCCGCATCCTGCTGGCACCTGTGGTCCTCCTGCTGCTGACCGGGACCGGGGCGGGCTGTGCCACCGCCGCGCCGCCGTCGGAGGCTCAACTGAAGCCCGCCGATTTCGGGGCGGTGTGTCTTGCGGTGGAAGACCTGCGCCGCGACTTCGGCGGGGCCTATGCGGTCAGCACGGCGGAACAGGCTGAATTACAGCGGGCCAAAACCGATGCACCCGCATTGTTCGACGCAGCGCTCAAGGGCGATGCGCAGGCCGAAGCGAAGCTGGCGAACTGGAACGCACTGGCGCGCCGGGCACTGCTGGCGAATCCGCTGCTCAATTTCGACTCGATGCTGGTTATCAAACGGGCCGAGAAGCAGCTCGGCCTGCCGCAAAACTGGGAGAGCAACTCGACGCTGCCCATGTCCGGTTTCGACAACGAACTGGACATCCTCTCCCCCATCGCCGGCGGCGCGCTGTCCACGCTCCACCGCCCGGAGAAGGATGTCTTTCTCGGCGATGTGGATCTGCATTTCGACGCGGACCGGCTCCTCTTTTCCATGCCCGGCGACAACGGCCGCTGGCAACTGCACGAGCTGACTATGGCGGACAAGTCGGTGCGGCAACTGCCGCTCATCATCGAGCGGGACGTGGACAATTACGACGCCTGCTACCTGCCCGACGGCAATCTCCTGTTCACCTCGACGGCGCCCTTCACCGGCGTGCCCTGCGTGACCGGTTCGTCCCACGTGTCCAACCTCTACCGTTATGACACGGCCACGGGCGCGATCCGCCAACTGACGTTCGAGCAGGATCACGACTGGTGCCCGACGGTGCTGAACAACGGCCGCATCCTTTATCTGCGCTGGGAGTACTCGGACATCCCGCATTTCGTGTCGCGCATCCTGTTCCACATGAACCCCGACGGCACGGGCCAGATGGAGTACTACGGCAGCAATTCCTACTGGCCCAACGCGATGTTCTACGCCCGCCCCATCCCCAACCACCCGACCCTGTTCTGCGCCGTTGTCGGCGGCCACCACGACGTGCCGCGCATGGGCGAACTGGTGCTGTTCGACCCGGCCCGCGGGCGCACCGAGGCGGACGGCGTGATCCAGCGCATTCCCGGACGCGGCAAGAAAGTGGAACCCATCATTCGCGACGGACTGGTCAGCCCGTCGTGGCCCAAGTTCCTGCATCCATACCCGCTCAGCGACAAGTACTTCATCGTTTCCGCCAAGCCGACCCCTGAGTCGCGCTGGGGTGTGTACCTGGTGGACGTGTTTGACAACATGACGCTGCTCAAGGAACTGGACGGTTATGCGCTGCTGGAGCCCATTCCCCTCCGCAAACTGCCCAAGCCGCCGGTGGTGCCCGACAGGGTGGACACCTCCCGCGAAGATGCGACGGTCTACATGAGCGACGTGTACACCGGGCCGGGGCTGGCGGGCGTGCCGCGCGGCACGGTCCGGCAACTGCGCCTGTTCACGTACCACTTCGCCTATCACGGGGTGGGCGGCCAGATTAACCGCGTGGGCCTTGACGGACCGTGGGACATCAAGCGGATCATGGGCACCGTGCCGGTCGAGGCGGACGGCTCGGCCTATTTCCGCGTGCCCGCCAACACGCCCATTTCGGTGCAGCCGCTGGACGACAAGGGTCAGGCGATGCAGTTGATGCGGAGTTGGATGACCGCCATGCCCGGCGAGACGTTGTCCTGCGCGGGGTGCCACGAGAAGCAGAACACGCCGCCGCCCGCAAAGGCCGCGTTGGCTTCGCGCCGCGAGCCCTCGGAGATCTCACCGTGGTACGGGCCGGAGCGGGGTTTCTCCTTCCGGCGCGAGGTGCAGCCCGTGCTTGACCGGCACTGCACCGGATGTCACAACGGTGCCAAGCTGGCGCTTCCCGATTTTCGCGACCTCCCCGATGTACACACCGCCGCCAACGACGCGGGCTACAACGACGGCACCCATTTCCCGCCGTCCTATTTGGCGCTGCGGCGTTACGTACACGGGCCGAGCATGGAAAGCGACATGCACCTGCTCACGCCCATGGACTTCCACGCGGGCACAATGGAACTAGTGCAGCAGCTCCGTGTCGGCCACCACGGTGTGGCGCTGGAACCCGAGGCATGGGACCGGCTCATCACGTGGATTGACCTGAACACCCCCGCCCACGGCACCTGGCACGAGATCGTGGGCATGGACAAGATCGCCAACCAGCGCGACCGGCGCAGGGCCATGGCCGAGAAATACGCGCCCAACCGGGCGATAGACCCGGAGGCGATACTGGACCTGACGCCATTAGCAGGCCTGCCACCGGTGACCCAACCAGTCCAGTCACCCGAGCGTCGGGCCATTGCCGACGCGCCCGAAAGGTCCCCCTTTGAAGGGGGTGGCCCGGAGGGCCGGGGGATGTTGTCCCCAGTCACGCCCGACGGCGCGCGGCGCACCGTTGACCTCGGCGAGGGCGTGACCATGGGTCTGGTCTCGCTGCCCGCCGGGTCTTTCCGCATGGGCCAGGACGACGGGTTCCCCGACGAGTCTCCCGCCGCGGATGTGTCCATCGCCGAGCCCTTCTGGATGGGCGCGACGGAAGTCACCAACGAGCAGTACGCCCGCTTTGACCCGAACCACGACAGCCGCATTGAAAACGGCGACTTCCTCCAGTTCAGCGTCGAGGAGCGGGGCTATCCGCTGAATGGACCCAAGCAGCCCGTGGCGCGTGTGTCGTGGAACGAGGCCATGGCATTCTGCGCATGGCTAAGTTCCCTGACAAACCAACCATTCACGCTGCCCGAGGAGGCTCAATGGGAATATGCCTGTCGCGCAGGCACAACCACGCCCATGTGCTATGGCAATTCCGACGCCGACTTCGCA
>CALDSM010000431.1 GCA_937923585.1 uncultured bacterium | reverse complement strand
CGACCACCGAGATCTACACTCTTTCCCTACACGACGCTCTTCCGATCTCTTATTCCCCGCGCAATGCCCTCAACCGGCGCAGGAGACAGCACCCATGACCCTCAACGACCTGACCCGGGGCGAACACTGGATGACCCCCGACGAGCGCCAAATCGCCGCCGAATTCGCCGACGCCTTCCGGCAACGCTTCGCTGAACGCCAAATCCCCGAAGACTTCCTCCTCGCCGAGCGCGTGCGCGACTACATCCTGCACCGCGTCCTCAGCATCCGTCTCGAAAACAACCTCATCCTCAATCCGGGCGGCTCCGGTAAAGACGGGGACCCCGGCACCCATCCCGTCGTCGCGCCCGTCCTGGCCGGACACATCGTCCGCGTCCGCGACCGCGTCCGCAAGTCGCTCATGGACGTCGAAGACGCCGCCAGGGAGCGCGACCCTGCCTGCGCCGCCGCCGATGCGCGGGGAAAAGGAAGACGCGGCGGCAAGAACCGCTTTTCCACGGGCGCAACAGATTCCTCCGACGCAAAACCCTTCAACCCCATGTGCGACCCCAAGTACGTGCAGAGCCTCATTGACGATGTCGGGGTGGACCTCAACGATGAGGAGTTGTTCTCCGACGACGACGGACCCAACTTCTACGACCTTCCCGTGGAGGAGCAGTTCCGGCTTCGCCCCCATTCCTTCCCCCCGCACATCCGCAAACGCATCGGCCTGCCGTTGACCGATCCCGACCCCATCCAAAGCGCCGCCCCAGACGCGGGCACGGCCCCCGACACCGCCCAAAGCGCCAACCCGGGCGCTGGCATGCCCCACAACACCGCACTCAGGGCCGCCCCAGACACCGGTACGGTCCCCGACGAAGAAGACGCAGACCCGCCCGCGCCCGACACCCCGCCAACCGAACGCGAAACCCCACCCTCAACACCGCCCGCCGAAGTTCTGAACGCCGATAGATCCCAATCGTCCCAACTGTCCCAACCGTCCCACAACACCCAGCCGCCAACGCCTGACTCTGACACCTGTGCTTCACTGTCCACTGTCAACTATCCACAGTCAACTCCCCCTTCCCCGACCAACCCCAATCCAGACCCCGACAGTGTCCCTTCATTGTCCATTATCAATTGTCCATTGTCCATTCCCCGAACCCCGCCCCCCAAAGTCGAGTACTACAGAGTGAAACCCACCCCCTTCAACCAACGCTTCAAGTACGAATACCCCCCGCCGTAAGCCGACGGCTGAATCACTCTTTGCAGAGTTGCATATTGCACCGCAGGGGGGGATCACGCCGACCGGATTCGTGGCTGCAACCGCCTATGCCAAAAAAACTGAGGCGGGCATGTCGTTTCGACATTCCCGCCTCAATATCGCTAATAAGTCCGTGACTGCTTGGAAATTACTTTCCAGGAGGCAGCAAGTGGCTGAAGCTGACGACGGTCGTGCCGCCCTTCGCCCATGCCATCTGGGAGCCCTGCAGGTCGGTCGCTTCCGCGCCAACGCCGGACCAGGAAATCGTGATCGAACCGTTCTTCTTGGTGTCGATAACGGTCGTGCCCGGGATCGCGGCACCACCGACGCTGCGCGGACGGTTCGGAACCAGCACGCCAGCCGCACCTTCCTGACCACCCGCTGTGCCAGCCGCGCCGGTCAGACCGGTCAGGCCAAGAATCGGGTCATCCGCAACCGGACGGAAGCCAAGAGCCGCCAACGGCTGAATCGTGAACGTGTTGTTCGGCGCCTGCGGGCCAAGGAACGCACCGCCTTCGTTGTAGTACGCGATTTCGCACGTCAGGACGCGGTTCACGGTGCTCTTCAAATAGATGAGCGACAGACCGCCGTCTTTCGACGGGGGCAGACCGTTGTCCGTCGGAGCGTTGTCAACGTACCACGGAATCGACAGTGAACTCGCAAACGCGATGCTGCCGACCAGCATAATCAAAACAAAACTCGCTTTCTTCATTTCTTTGTCACCTCCTCTCGTTGTGAAAATCCTGCAAAAACGGCCTCATAGGCCGGCTACAGTCCTTTCAAATTCAATTTTGGGAGCAC
Source organism: uncultured bacterium (assembly GCA_937923585.1). GTDB lineage: Bacteria > Hydrogenedentota > Hydrogenedentia > Hydrogenedentales > CAITNO01 > CAITNO01. The sequence goes on along the minus strand of CALDSM010000431.1, from coordinate 2,235 downwards.
CGGACGCTCCGGAACTCAACTAGTTTGTACCACAAACCAGTCTGAATGTCAACACTTTTTTCGTTTGCGAGCGGGTACGCTCCGCGAAATGAGTATGCCCGCGTTGTCTCAAGATCACCGCAAGGCACGGTGGGCGCGCAATGGCCAGGCCTTTCTGTCTGCCAATTGAATCGTCCTCTCTGCGCGTTCTCACCCTTTGCTCTCTTCCACACGGTGATGTCCCAAAATCGTCGCATTGCCGCACGCTGCGGTGATTCCTCTGCCGCTCGCCCTGTCTTCCATCCTGTTCATCCTGTCCATCCATGTCAATGGTTTCTGGTGCTTTTCCGCACTGCTATGTCTCAAGATCGTCTCAAGCTGCGGTGATTCTGAACAATGTGGGGTTCCCATTCCTGCCGGTCCTCTTCGTCAGGAACAACTTGAAGTGTCACCCATGTCCTGGCTGTCCCCCACTAGACCCAAGACCCAAGACCCTCCTTTGGTTGTGGCTTTGCCGTGCCAAGCCGCTCTGCTATTCTATGAACTCGTCGCAGTCGCCGTGACCGCCGTGTAAGGATTGTCCCATGCCGGTACGATTTGTCGGAACGTTCTTGTTCGCCGCAGCGCTCCTGTCCTCAGCCGCCATTGCCTTTGCCGCCGACCAGCCGCAATGGGGAGAACGCCACACCCGCAACATGATCTCGGCAGAAACCGGTCTTCCCGCCGCGTTTGACCCGGCCACCGGCGACCACATCCTCTGGTCCGCCTCCCTTGGCGGCGGCTCCTACAGCACGCCCATCGTTGCAGCCGGCAAGGTGTTCATCGGCGCCAACAACAGCGACCCGCGCGACCCGCGCCACCAGGGCGACCGCGGCGTGATGCTCTGCCTGAACGAGAAAGACGGAAGCCTGTGCTGGCAGTTGGTGGTGCCGCGCACCGGCGGCGACGACTATCTCGACTGGCCCGGCATCGGGCTGTGCTCTGAGCCGACCATCGAAGGCGACCGCATCTACACCGTCACCAACCGCAGCGAGGTGGTCTGCCTAGACCTGAACGGGCTCGCCAACGGCAACGACGGTCCGTACACCGACGAGACCCGTCATCAAACACCCGCGGACCAAGCCCCCATCGAACCGGGCCCGACCGACGCCGATATTCTCTGGCTTTACGACATGCGCGCCGGTGTCGGCGTCTATCCCCACGACTCGCAGCACGTGTCCATCCTTGTAGATGGTGACCACCTCTACCTCAACACGGGCAACGGCGTGGATAACACGCACGTCAAGATACGCGTGCCCGAAGCGCCCAGCCTCATCGTACTCGACAAGAAGACAGGCAGGCTCGTCGCCAAAGACGGGGAGGGAATCGGCCCGCGCGTCTTCCACTGCACCTGGTCCCCGCCCGCGCTCGGCGAGGTGAACGGGCGGCGCGAGATTTTCTTCGGCGGTCCGGACGGCGTGGTCTGCGCGTTCAACGCCCTCCCCCCGGAAATGCCCGATGCCGTGCAAACCCTCGAAAGGGCGTGGCGTTTCGACTGCGACCCCGCCGGTCCCAAGGAAGACGTACACCGCTATTCCAAGAACACCCACGAAGGCCCCAGCGAGATCATGGGCATGCCCGTCTTCCACAAGAACCGGATATACGTGACCGTCGGCGGCGACATCTGGTGGGGCAAGCAGCAGGCCTGGCTCAAGTGCATGGACGCGACCAAGTCCGGCGAAGTCACCGAAACCGCCGCGCTCTGGTCCTACCCCCTTCAGCGCTACAGCGTTTCCACGCCCGCCATCATCAACAACCTCGTCTTCGCCACCGACGGCAAAGGCATGCTTCACTGCGTGGACGCCGACACCGGCCAACCCCATTGGACCCACGACATCGGCAATTCCATCTGGGGCTCGCCCCTCATCGCAGAAGGCAAAGTCTACGTCGGCGCCCGAGACGGTAACTTCATGGTCTTCGCCGCCGACAAGATCAAGAGCCTCCTCTTCACCACCAAGTTCCCTGACGAAATCAACGGCACCCCCACTGCAGCCAACGGCACGCTCTACGTCTCCACCCTGAGCCGCCTGTATGCGATAAAGTGAGTTGGGCGCTGGACAAGTCAGCAACTGGCGGGGAGAGAACGCCTGAAGGCAGGCGACAAGCGCGCTGAAGCGCGCTGCTGAAAGCATAGGGGGGGGAACCGCAACCCCCAGCTGAAGCTGGGGGCAAAGAGGAGCCGACTGAAGCCGGCTAATGGGACATGCGGAAAGGTTG
>CALDSM010000430.1 GCA_937923585.1 uncultured bacterium | reverse complement strand
CCACCGAGATCTACACTCTTTCCCTACACGACGCTCTTCCGATCTGGCCGCGTTCAGCCATAAAATCCGGTGTAAAGTGTTTCAGGCTCTCCTCCATGATATCCCAACCGCGGTCAGGCGGAAACAGCATCACCACATCCCCGACTTTGTTCACGATTACCTCGTCGGTCGAGAACTGGTATTCCTTGGGCAGGCGCACGGCCTGGCTGCCTCCGTTGGCAAAGACCTTAGCGGTGTACATGATGCACACTCCTTTCTGTCTATACTGAAGTATATACTGCGTTTGGCAGGGCGTCAAGGGCTCTGGATATGCCGCTGGCTAGTCCGGTTCTGCCAGTGCCGGACTGTGGCAGGGTCGAGGACCGTCTTGCCCGCGAGGGTGGCTGCTGCGAAGTTGGCACGTATTGGGGTTTTGCAGAGGACCCGGTGGGTGCAGAATGTCTTCGCCCTTGCCCAAAGAGGCCGGTGTCGGAGAAATCGGCCTACCCAGACCGGTCTGCCCAGACGCATGTCCAAACCCTGGAGTTGACGCTAACAAACCGTCAGTCACTCCCCCCGGAACACCCCCTCCAGCGCCTCCGGCGCGTGCATGGCGGCGCGGGTGAGGCAGAAGTCGTAGCGCACGGGGTCATCGGGACGCAATGCGCGGAACGCTTCGGTTACCTCGCGGGCGGTGCGCAGGTCGGCGGCGCGCCGGCTGGTGAACCCCAGCCGGGTGCAGATGCGGTGCATGTGAATGTCCAGCGGGATGACCAGTTGGGCCGGGTTCACGCCCTTCCAGAGGCCAAGGTCAACGGCATCGGCGCGGACCATCCAGCGCAGGTAAAGCAAGAGGCGTTTGCAGGCACTGCCCCGTGCGGGGTCGGGCAGCAGGAAGTTCCGCGACAGGGGAGAGCCCGCTTCCAGCATCCGCACAAAGCGGGCCAGCGCGGGCACCACGTCTTGGTCGCCGGGTTCGGCCAGCCGGGCGTACAGTGCGCCCAGCGATGCGTGGTCTTTCAACACGCCGCGTATCCCCGTGAGCAGCGCGGCGAGTTCTTCCCCGCCCGCATAGCGGTGGCGAAAGAAGGCGCAGGCGCGGTGAATTTCGGCCGGTTGCGCCGCAAGCAGGTCGGCATAGGGCCGCGGAAACGGCGCGAGCGCCGTCCGCACCGAGGCCATGATCTGCTTCACGCCGCCAAAGGCCAGCGCTGCCGCCACGAGCGCGGCCACCTCGCGGTCGGCCCGGCTCCGGTATTCTCGCGCCACCGCGAGCGGGTCCGGGTCAATCCATTCGGGCCGGTTGAACCGCCCATACAGGTCGTCCAGATGCCGCAGCAGCAGCGCATGCCTTTTGCCTGAAAACCTCATGGCAATCCCGACAGGCTGAAAGCCCCGTTTTGGTTGTCTTGGAGGACGGGAAGAGTCTATGTGATGCGCCGTAGCCGTGCAAATGCCCGGGTTTGCGGCGTCACGGGCGCCCGTGTCGGGGCACAATCCCACTCAAGTGCGCCCGCTCCGCACCGGAACCGCCTAGCCAAGCCCGGGTGAACCCTGATACAATTGTGTTGCGGTTGTGAAGTGAGTTTCTGAGCCATACCCATGGAGTGAGTTTCCCTTATGCCCCTGTTTTCCTATCACTGCAAATCCTGCGGCGCCTATTCGGAGGTGCTGGTGCGCGGATCGGAAGCGCCCGTTTGCCCCGAGTGCGGCTCCAAGAATCTTGAAAAGCAGATGAGCCTGTTCGCCGCCATGAGCGGCCCCTCGACCGAACCGGCCTGCGGCTCCTGTGACGCGTCCGTCCACCAGGGTGGCGGCTGCGCGATGGGCGGGGGCTGCGGCTGCCATTGAGGCGCTGATGGAAGAGCCCGGACCGGACAGCACTGTCGGCGTGCGCACCCTGTGGATGTATTTCCGCGCGGGGCTTGCGGCGGCGCACCGGCGGCGGCCGGTGAGTTTCTACATGCTGCTGTCCGTGCCGGTGGTGCTGGTGCTCGGCGCGCGCATGTTCGAGTACCGGCAGGACCCGGGCGGATTTCGCCTCGCGCTGACACTGTTGCTGCTCTTCTTCCTCGTCATCAGCATCCAGGCCGTGCGCGATTTCTTCGCCATCACGCGCAAACACCTCCACGAGCGCCGCGCGGCCTACCTCGAAACGCTGGGCGACCGTGAGTTCATCGGTGAACTGGGCCAGCGCGTCAGGAAGAATGAGCACCGGGACGACGCAAGGTAGTTCTTCGCGTTCTGCCTGACTGGGAGCGTCGTCACTCCTGCGAACGGAGCCTTGGAATCATCCCCTCTGTCTTTCCCGCGAAAGCGGGAACCCAGGACCCCGCGCGTATGCGCAAGTCCCTGCCAAGCCTGGATTCCCGCTTTCGCGGGAAAGACGGAGAGGATACGCTTTCGAATGAACAGCGGATTTCGTTGCGGGCGGCCATTTTTGGAGGGCTCAGAAGACGAGGGCATGCGTATTGGCCCGATCTATCCCGCTTTCACTATACCCCCCGCACCCGCACCATCTCTTCCGCGCGCCGCTGCATTTCCGCCGGCCGCGGCTTGATGCCGGGCGCGATCTCTTCCGGCCAGGGGAAAATGTGCCGTGGCACGGCGTGACGCGGCAGGCGTGCCGCACAGGCGGCGAGCAGGGCGGAGGCGGCGAGCGAACATCCCCCTAAATCCCCCTTCAAAGGGGGACTTGAAGTACATCCCCCTAAATCCCCCTTCAAAGGGGGACTTGAAGTACATTCCCCTAAATCCCCATTCGGAGGGGGGGGTAAGACAACATCCCCCGGTTCGCTTTCGCGAACCACCCCCTTCAAAGGGGGACCTGAGGCAGATTCTCCCGAGTCTCTCTTCAAAGGGGGACTTAAGCAGCCGGTTACCATTTCGACGAAGGCTACGGGAATGTGCTCCAACACCGGGTCGGGAACGGGGACAACCACCGCGCGGGTTACGCCGGGAATGTGGCAGAGTTCCGCCTCGATCGTCTCGGGCTGCACATTCTCGCCGCCGACGATGAACATGCGGTCGGCACGGCCTTCAACATGGAGCCGGCCCTGCTCGTCGAAATGGCCCAAATCGCCTGTGTCGAACCAGCCGCCCGGTTTTTCCAGGACGCCGCCGTGCAGATAGCCGACAAAGCGCGTGTTGCCGCGCACCTCAATCCGCCCCGCGTCATTCACACGCACCGTGTCCTGCAACATCGGCCTGCCGACCGAGCGCAGCTCCTCGAGATCCGCGTCCAGACGGGTTGAGCAGGTCATGGCCGAGGTCTCGGTCATGCCGTAGCTGTTCATCAGCGGCACGCCCGCGTCGAACGCGCGCTGGAGCAGCAGTTCGGGAAGCGGTCCGCCGCCCATGAGCACGCACCTGGCCGCGCGCAGCGCGTCGAGGGCGTCGGGCAACTCCAGCGCGCGGCGCAGTTGCGCCGCCACCAGGGACAGGTGTGTGGGTCGTGTCCGCACGATGGCATCCACCGTGCGCTCGTTCGTGCCTGGCAAGATGCACTGTGCGCCCGCCTCCAGGCAGCGCATGAACACCGACAGCCCCGACACGTGATGCAAGGGCAGGTTCAGCAGGTAGCGGTCACCCGCCCCGAGTTCCATGCGTTTGTTGGTCCGCTGTGCCGCGATGGTCATTGAAATGAGCGACAGCACCGCCGCTTTCGGCGCGCCGCCCGAACCCGATGTGAGAATCGCCACGGCCGGCGTCAGCCTGCCATGACGACAGTGCGCCTGTGTGATGCGCCTGGGGTGCAGCGCCGACAGCAACACGTCCAGGCCGACATGCCGTGTTTCTGACGGCGCTGCCGGAGCGTGGGGGAGCACAGCCATGCGACAGCCCAGGTCCCGCACACGCGCCGCGGTGTATTCGGCAGGCGCATCGGGATTGAGCGGAAAGGCTATCGCGCCCATCCGCCACACGGCGGTGAGCAGCGCGAGCGTGTCGGAGGCCGTGGGCAGCACCAGTGCGACGCAGTCGCGCCGCTCGATGCCGTCCCGGCGCAGCCAGTCCGCGAAACAGCCCGCGCGATGCGCAAAGTCATTGAAAGAAAGCGGGGCATCGGGCGAAATCAGAAACGGGGTGTCTTCAAAGCGCCGCGCCGCGCGCTGTGCGGGGCAATAGGGCTGTTTGATGCCGTCAGCGGAAGCGCTCATATGGCCGTACCGCAGGCGTCCCGCCTGCCCTGTTGTCTGCCTGCATCACCGCGCACATTCATACAGCAACTCCAGCCGCGCGACATCCACCCGGCGCGATGCGTCCAGCACCGTCTTCAGCAGCACTTTGGGCTGGTCAAGCGGCAGTCGCTCCTCCAGCACGTCCTCGGCCAGAAGGGCGTAGGTGTCCAGTCCGGCGGGCCGTCCCGAGCCGGCGGCCAGTCCGCCCATCAGCGCCGTCGCCACGCCCGATTCAAAGACGGCGCTCAGCACGCGCGGCGGCAGTTGATCGCTTGTCCCGAGATGATAGGGCATGGCCCAGCACGTCGGCTTCCACACCCAGTAGTCCGCCATCGGTGCACGCTGCCTGTCCGACGGGCCTTTGCCGAAGGTGTCTATCAGCGTCTCATCCAGCGCGATGGGAATGCCGAATTCCCTGCGCAGCGTGTTTCGGTCGGCGGGATTGCGCAACGGTTCTTCCAGATAGTCAATCGGGGCGTGAAATTCGACGGGATTCTTCGTGATGCCGTGCAGGAAACTGCGCGCGTCCTCCAGACTCCACGCCCGGTTCGCGTCCAGCCGCAGCAGGCACTGCGGCCCGAGCGCGGCCCGCACCTCGCGCGTCAGCGAAATCTCCTCCTCCAGCGGCTTGCGTCCCACCTTCAGTTTGGCCGCGCGGTAACCCCGCTCCGCCGCCTGCGCGGCGCCGCGCAGCAACTGGTCGCCGTCGCCCTCCAGCAGCGCTGCGATTTCCAGCATCACGCTCGGCATGGCGGGCGTGGACAGCAGCGTGTGCCACATCTGCACCTGCACGCTGGCATTGACCGCCGCGCTCGACCACTTCTCCTCCTGTTTGCGGGGCTTGCGCGGCCGCACCCACTCGCGGGCGCTGACCTTCAGTGCCTCCGCCGCTTCCGCAAACGTGTCCTTGCTGAATCCGGGCAGGGGAGAGGCCTCGCCCCACGCATCCACACCCTTGTCGTCCGTACACCGCAACAGCAAACCCTCGCGCATGGTGATTACGGACGGGCCGATATTGAAGGGGCGTATCAGCGGCAGGCGAAACCGGTAAATGCGGGCATTGACTACAGTGGGGGAGTTCATAATAACCAGCCCAGGGAGAAAAGCAGGCTCAAGACCAGCAGCAACTTTCCAGTTGTGGCCAGACACGCATTCAGTGCAGGGCCGGTCTCACGAAATACGCGGCGCAAAACAGGCATTGGAACACAAATGGCAAGCAGACCCTCGACGAACGCGTTATGCGAATCCGCGCAGAAAACGAGCAAAAAGAAGATGATTCCCGCGCCCGAGAACAGGCACGCGGCATACTCCCACCGGGCGAATACCGGACCAAAGCGGGCTGCAAGCGTCCGTTTTCCGGTGCGGCGGTCTTCGTCGATGTCGCGCAGATTGTTTACTGCCAGGATGGCGCAGGAAATCAGGCCCGGCGCCAGTCCTGCGATGGTTGGCAGCAGCCGCCATTCCAGCGTCTGCACGTAGTACGTGCCGCCGACGGCCACGGGACCAAAGAAGATGAGCACGAACACCTCGCCGAGGCCAAGATAGCCCAAGGGGTAGGGGCCGCCCGTGTAGAGCGCGGCGAAGATCACCGAAAGCGCGCCGATGGTGAGAATGGGCCAGCCGCCGCGCCAAGCCAGATACAAGCCCAGCAGCATCGCCAGTGCGAGCACGACCAATGTGGCGTTGCGCATTTGCGCCGGCGTGACCAGGCCCGACGCGGTGGCGCGGGTCGGCCCAAGCCGGGCCTCCGTGTCGGCGCCCTTCAGGAAATCGAAATAGTCATTTGCGTAATTCGCCTCAATCTGAATAAGAATGGCGCAAAGGAGCGTGGCCAGCGCCGTGGGTGCGTGAAAGCCGCCGTCCGCGTAGGCCATGGCGGTGCCCATGATCACCGGCGCAATGGATGCGCCCAGTGTGCGCGGCCGTGCCGCCAGCAGCCACACGCGCCAGCCTGTTGCACAGTTGCCGTTCATCATCTCGGCACTCCGCTGTCGCGCACGCCCAAGCCACCGCCGTCATTCCCGCGAAGGCGGGAATCCAGTGTGTCCACGGGGCAAACCTCCCGGCCCCCTGGATCCCCGCTTTCGCGGGGATGACGGAAATTCGGTGTGTTGGTCAGTCTAATCACAGAAGACTTGCCCCGTTTTACGCTTGTCACTTGTTCACGGATTCCTGGGAAACTTTGAGAAGTCGGGCGGGCGCTTTTCGAGGAACGCATTGCGCCCTTCCTGGCCCTCCTCGCTCATGTAGAACAGGCTGGTCGCATTGCCGGCCAGTTCCATCACGCCGGCCTGCCCGTCCTCGTCGGCGTTCATGGCCGCCTTGATGCACCGCAGCGCGGTCGGCGACATGCGCAGAATCTCGCGGCACCACTGCACCGTCTCCTCCTCCAACCGGTCAAGCGGCACCACCGTGTTGACCAATCCCATGTCCAGCGCCTGCTGCGCGTTGTACTGGCGGCACAAGTACCAAATCTCGCGCGCCTTCTTCTGCCCCACCATTCGCGCCAGGTGCGACGAGCCGTAGCCCGCGTCGAACGAGCCCACGAGGGGGCCGGTCTGCCCGAATATGGCGTTGTCCGCGGCGATGGTCAGGTCGCAGACCATCGTCAGGATGTTGCCGCCGCCGATGGCGTAGCCGGCCACCATGGCGATGACCGGCTTGGGCAGCGTGCGTATCTGGCGGTGCAGGTCCAGCACGTTGAGGCGGTGCGCGCCCGTGCGGTCATCCACATAGCCCGCGTCGCCGCGCACCTTCTGGTCGCCGCCCGAGCAAAACGCCTCCCTGCCCGCGCCGGTCAGAATGATGACGCCAATCTGCGGGTCAAACCGCGCGTCCCGCAGTGCGTCGCTGATCTCGTCGTTCGTCAGCGGCGTGAAGGCATTGCGCCGGTGGGGCCGGTTGATCGTTATTTTTGCGATGCCTTCGGCCTTGTCATAAAGGATTTCCTGGTATTCGCGGGCCGTCACCCACTCAATCGCAGCCATGCAGAGACTCCTTCTTCCCGCCTGCCTGAATCGTCATTGCGAGCGCAGCGAAGCAATCTCTTGTCCGTCAATGCCCTGGGTCCGGGCCGTGGTTCCAAGAGATTGCCGCGTCGGCCTTCGGCCTCCTCGCAATGACGCGGTGAGAAATGCGGGCGGTATTCTAGCATATTCCCCGTTGACAAGCCGCGCCCGCTGGCCTAGAATGCCTTCCATAACCCAAACAGGAGGTCCCGGCCATGAACCACAGACATCACACCGAATGCTGCGGCTGTTCCACCCACGGGATTGACCGGCGGTCCTTCTTTGCGGCCATCGGCGGCACCGCGGCTGGGGCGTCGCTGCTGGCGGGCTGCGCCACCACCGGCGCAAAGGGCGTCAAGGCGGCGCCGCGCGTCAAGCCGGTTCGCGCCGCCAAGACGCTGGTCGTTCAGCCGGTGCTGGCCTGCTCCGTTGCGGAACGTCGGGAGATGACCAGTTGGCGGGGTTGGGGTGGTCTGCACAGCATGCAGGACATCGAGGCGGAGATGAAGAAGATCGGCGAGGAACTCGCCGAAATGAAGGCCAAGGCCGAGTTTCCGATGGAAATGCGGCCGCTGGCAAAGGTGATGAAGGAGGAGGACGCCGGGCCGCTGGTGAAAGGCGACGCGGACGTGATGCTCATCTACGGCGCGGCGGGAGAACTGGAGCCGCTCATCTCGGACAAGCGCAGCAACATCGTTTTCGTACGCCACCAATCAGGCCCCGTCTACCTGTGGTATGAAATCGTCAGCCCGCGCCTGATCCGCAAGACGGTGGACGAGTTCGGCCAGCCCGGCCTGCTGCCGGAGGACGTGGTCGTGGACGACTACGGCGACCTGCTGTGGCGGCTGCGCGCCCTGTACGGGCTGAAGAACACCGTTGGCAGCAAGATCGTGTGCATCGGCGGCGCGGGCGGCTGGGGCGAGGGCGGACAGAAGGCCCCGCAGTCCTGCCGCGACCTCTGGAAGATGGAGCTCAAGGACTTTCCCTACGAGGAGTTGGGAAAACGCATCCAGTCGGCAAACGGCGATCCCGCGCGCGTCAAGCGGGCTGTGGAGGATGCCGCCGAGTACCTGCACGGGCCGGGCGTGAAGCTCGACACCGGCCGCGAATACGTGGAGCGCGCGTTCCTGCTTGCGCAGGTGTTCGAGGACATCCTGGCCGAGGAGCAGACGCTGGCGATCACGGTCAACAACTGCATGAGCACCATCATGCCCATGTCGAAGACCACGGCCTGCCTGACGCTGTCACTGCTCAACGACGCCGGCGCGCTCGCCTTCTGCGAGTCCGACTTTGTCGTGATTCCGTCGGGCATCCTGCTGCACCACATCTCCCAGTTGCCCGTGTTCCTCAACGACCCGACCTATCCGCACCACGGCAAGATCACGCTGGCCCACTGCACCGCGCCGCGCCGCAACGACGGCAAGCACCTCGACGACGTGCTGCTTGTCACACATTTCGAGTCCGATTTCGGGGCCGCGCCCAAGGTGGCGATGAAACTTGGCCAGAAGGTCACGGTCATTGACCCGGACTTCAACAACAAGCGCTGGATCGGCTTCACCGGCGAGGTGCTCGACAACCCATTCCTCGACATCTGCCGGTCACAGGTGGACGTCAGCATTGAGGGGGACTGGAAGATGCTCGCCCATGACATGGCAGGCTTCCACTGGATGATGTCCTACGGCGACTATCTCAAGGAGTTCGGCTACGCCCTGAGAAAGACGGGCATCGGCTGGCTCAACCTGAGCACCAACCAGACCATCGAGGCATAGGGCCGCGGTACGGAACAGAAGGACGGGAATGATGCGCAGGCCGACCAAGACCCTGCTTGAGGCCAACCGGGCGGAGTGCGAGGAGGACCTGAGCGTGGAGCGGACGGTGCTGGCGGCGGAGCGCACGCTGCTGGCGTGGATGCGCACGGCCATTACCATGATCGGTTTCGGTCTCACGCTCGCGCAGGTGCTCATCATGCTGGCGGCCTCCACCGGCAAGGCGCCGCCCACGCGCATGGGAGACGCCGTCAACCTGGGGCTGGCCCTTGCCGCCCTTGGGCTCTTCGCGCTGATTGGGGCGTCCGTTCAGCACTGGCTTATGCTGCGCCAATTGAGCAGCGCCCGTGTGCGCAGGGCGTGGTCCTTTGCACTGAGCGTGTCCGTGCTACTCGCGCTGGTCACGGCGCTGGCGCTGCTGGGAATCCTGTTCGACCTGGGACCGTTCTGAGGCGGTTCACCCGGCCAGCACGCGGTCGCATGCGGCGGTGAGCCGTTCCCGCAGCTCCTCGTGGTCCACCAGGTTTCGGTCACGCTGTGAGCGCACCTCGATCACCGTCGCGCCGGGATGCTTCAGCGCCGCCGCGAAGACTTCCTCGAAGTCCCGTGCCGAGGCCGGCGCGTGATGGGGCAGGCCGAACATCTGCGCGGCCCGGCTGAATTCAAGTCCGTGCGGCGCCGCAAAATGGCTCTCGAAGAACTCGTGGTGCACGGCAATGGGCAGGAAGGAGAAGATTCCCCCGCCGTCATTGTTCACCACCACCAGCACCAGCGGCGTTGCGAGGTTTCGCAGCAGCGCCAGCGAGTTGAGGTCGTGCAGCGCGGCCATGTCGCCAATCACGGCCGCCACGGGCCTTTCGGAGCCCAGCGCCAGCCCCGCCGCGGTGGCGATGTTGCCGTCAATGCCGCTTGCGCCCCGGTTCACCTCCACCCATGCGCCCGGCGCGTCCTTCGAGGCGAACATGTCGGCGTCGCGCACGGGCATGCTGTTGGCGAAGAACAGCGTGGCGTCGGCGGGTGCCAGCCGCGAGACCGTGCGGGCCGTGCCGATTTCGGTGGGTGTGCTGCGCGCCGCGCACCAGGCGTCCATCTCGGCGCCGACGGCGGCGTTGATTGCATCGAAGGGAAGCGGCCACTCCTGGGCGGACAGGTGTTTGGCCACGGGCGCCAGCCATCGGCAGAAGGCGTCAATGCCGGCCTCAATACGGCGCTCCACCGCCCGTCCCGGGTCCAGGTCCATCGGGTGCGGGCACACCTGCACCACGGTGCAACTGCGCGTCGAAACCCGCTCCAGCAGCCGCTTCGACACGAAGTTGCCGCCCACGTGCAGGATGAAGTCCGGCTTGAACCCGTCCAGGAATCTCCTGGACTGAAGCAGCGTGTCGAAATGGGCCACCACCGGCGGCTCGCCTCCAATGTGAAGTCCCGAGGCGATGTCCGGGAACACCGGCCAGCGCAGTGCGGCGGCGAGACTGCGCGCAGCGTCGCGCTCCCTGGTGTCGCGCAGCTCACCCACCAGCAGCAGCCCGCGCCGCACTTCATGCAGGCGGTTCAGCAGCCAGTGCTGGGAGGGCTCGGAGAGTTCAAGTTGGGGCAGCATCCAGTGTGTTCGCGGCACGGACACGGCCGAGCCGCTTTCCGCAAACTTGTACGGCGGCATCTCGTTTCCCGGGTCTAGCGGCTCGCGGAACATGCAGTTCACATGCACCGGCCCGGCGGGCGGATGAACCGCCTGCTGGAACACCTGGTCGAGCGTGCCGCGCAGCGCGTCCACGGGGCAGTTGGCGCCCGCGCAGGGCAGGGTGAATGCCGCGCGCGCAAAGCCGCCGTAGAGCCGGTCCTG
>CALDSM010000429.1 GCA_937923585.1 uncultured bacterium | reverse complement strand
CGTCCGATTCGGCCATACTTAAGAGTGGCCCGTTACGAAACTGGAAAATGAGAGTGATCCTCTTGGAGTCGGCTGGTGCGGCACACGCGCCAATGTGCCGCAATTGTTCGCAACAGGTGGAAAGGAAACACCCGATGCGCAAGTCTGTGCCCATCACCATCGCCCTTTTCTTCATTGTCTGCGCCCCTTTGGCGGTTGCCGCGGAGCCGGGCCATTTCGACTATCAGGAGCGGGTGCTCGAAAACGGCCTCCGCGTCCTGACGCTCGAGGATTTTTCCTGCCCGATTGTCAGCGTCCAGGTGTGGTATCACGTGGGATCGAAGAACGAGAACCCCGAGCGCCAGGGCTTCGCGCACATGTTCGAGCACATGATGTTCCGCGGCACGGACCGTCTCGGGCCGACGGACCATTTTGACTATATCCACCGCGTGGGCGGATACAACAACGCGTACACTGATTTTGACACGACGGTCTATCTCCAGACGCTTCCCGCCAACCAGGTGGAATTGGCGTTGTGGCTGGAAGCGGAACGCATGACTTTTCTCAAGGTTGATCAGGAAGGGTTCGACACGGAACGCGCCGTGGTCGAGGAGGAATGCCGGCTCGCACTCAATCAGCCCTACGGCACGCTGATTGAGGAGGCGCCGCCGCTCGTCCTGGCGGGCCGCCCCTACCGATGGACGCCGCTCGGAAGGATTGCCCATCTGCGCGCCGCCCCGACGCAGGAACTGCGCGATTTCTGGAAGAGGTTCTATGTGCCCAACAATGCCACGCTGCTGGTTGTGGGCGCGGTCAAACATGAAGCGGCCCAGAAGCTCGCCGAGCGGTATTTCGGCTGGATTCCGCGTTGCCCGGATCCGGTGCAGGCAGACAAGGGCGAACTCCCGGCCGGAGAGCGCCGCCGGTTCACATTCACTCCCGAAAAGGCGCCGGCGCCCGCGGTTGGATTGTATTATCCCACGGTCCCTGTCATGCATGGAGATCACACACCGCTGACCTTGCTTGAACAGATTGTCGGTTCCGGCCGCAGCGGCCGTGTGTATCGCCGGCTCGTGGCGCAGGACAGATTGGCGGTCGAAGCCCAGGGCATGGGCGAGGCGCTCGAATCCGACGGCGGATTCGGCGTGGGCGCGCTGCTCATGCCGTTCGGCGGCAATTCCGACGCGGCCCTCGCCGCGCTGTCCGAGGAGATGAAACGGGTCGGTGAAGAGCCCGTGACCGCGCGCGAACTCATGAAGGCCAAGAACAGCATGCTGCGGGACCTCGTCACGGAAGACATGAGAATCGCGAGCAAGACCCGGGCACTGGGCCAGGCCTGCGTGGTGGAAGGCGATGCCGCGCGCGTCAACCGCCGGCTGGAGGACATTCGGCGCTGCACGGAGGCCGACCTGCTCCGCGTGGCGAAGACCTATTTGCCGCCCGAACGCGCCACGGAGATCCGCATCGAACGCAATCTGCTGGGCACGCTGTTTTCGGGCAGGAAGAAGGAAGAGCCGGCGGCAAAACCCGCGCCCGAACAGGGCCCGCCGCCTGTCGGCCGCGAGGGCGTGTCGCGCCCGGACCAATGGCCGGAGAAACCGCCCGTGGCGGGCGTGCTCGAATACGATCCGACACCGCATGCGGAATCGCGCACCCTTGGCAACGGCTTCAAGGTCATCGTCGTGGAGAATCACAATACGCCCTATGTGTCATTCCAGTTCCATCTGCGCGGCGGCGCATGGACCGAGACCAAGCCCGGAGCGGCGGCCATGGCGATGGCCATGCTGACCAGGGGCACGGCAGGGCACAATGAACAGGAATTGGCCGACGAGCTCGAGACCTATGCGATCTCCCTGGGCGGTTTCGGCGAAATGGATTGCGCCTCGGTCTACGGCGGCTGCCTGACCGAACACACGGAGCGTGCCATGGACCTCCTGGCGGAAGCCGTGCTCAGCCCGGCCTTTCCCGAAGAGGAACTCTCGAAACTGAAGCAGCAGATCACCACCGAACTTGCCGTCTCATCCGCCGAACCCTCGTATGTTGTCGAGCGCGAATTCCGACGGCAGCTTTACGGCGCGCATCCCTACGCCCGCACCCCGCGCGGCGAGGTCGCCGACGTTGCGGCCCTCGGTGTTGCGGACCTCCGGCAGTGGATGGCCGACAACGCCCGGCCGGACACGGCATGGCTGATCTTTGCGGGAGACATCAGCATCGAGAAGGCGGCGGCCCTGGCAGAAAAGGGTTTCGCCGCATGGCAGAGCAGGGGCGACAAGCCCAACGCGACCCTGCCGCCTTTGCCCGAGCCCGCGGCCACGCACATCTATATCGTTGACACGCCGGGCACGCAGTCCCAGATTCGCGTGGGCCAGCGCGGCATCACGCGGAGTCATCCGGGTTATTTCACCTCTGAGGTCGCGAGCAGTTATTTCGGCGAGTCGTTCGGCGGACGACTGAACAAGGCGGTGCGCGTCGAGAAGGGTCTCACCTATGGCGCTTGGGGCGGTTATTCGAGCCAGCGCCTGGCCGGCGCGTTCAAGGCCGCCACATTCACAAACAATGAGAAAGTGCCCCAGGCCGTGCAGATTGTGCTCCGCGAACTCGCACGGCTGCGTGATGTGCCGCCCGCCGCGACGGAACTGGCGGACGCGAAGACCTATCTCGTGGGCAGCTTTGCCGCGCGGCGCGAAACACCCGAAAGTGTGGCCGGCGACGTGTGGCTGCTCGAATCCGAGGGGCTATCGCCGGATTATTTCCAGCGCATGATGGATGCCGTCGGCAAACTGGAACCGGGGGACTGCGCAAAACTGACCCTGGAAACCCTGGACCCGGGCAAGCTCGTTATTGTCGTGGCCGGACCGGCCGCGGTCCTGCAGGCCGGACTTGAAGCCATCGCACCGGTGACCGTGGTGCCGGCGCTCAGCATCGCGTCCGCACCAACGGCTTCGGTATCGCCGGCACCAGCCGCAATGCCGCAATAGAATACTTGGGAACGAGGAGATGGGCGAGAAATCGGACACGCGGGGAAAAATGAACTGCACGCTCTGCCATGCAGACTCTTCCAAGAGCGATCCCTGCAAGCCCTTCGTGCAGTCAGTTCTGCAGAGTCCCGAACGGTTGTAGGGCTGCGACCGGCAGAAGCCGACATGAGGGTCTGACTCTCATTGATGGGAAACGGCCCCAATTTCCCTAAATCCGCCCCCATTAAAATGGCATCTAAATCCGACGGGGCTGACAATTTCGAAGGAAATGTAACATCTCCGGTAAAAGCCAGGACGGCAAGCGATATCGGCACTTGCTTTTTGTGTGGCTGAACAGGCATAACACTATAAAGTGGTTGCCATTCTAGGGTCTGAGAAACTAGGAGTTGGTCGTATTTGACAAGTGGGAGTGCCTGTGAATTTGCGTTTTGATTCCGAGGGACGCCGTGACTAATAATTGTTTAGATGATTTGGATAGGGCGGCGAGCCGTTCCATGGTTAGTGGTTGGTCGAACATAACTTAGGGAATCCGCATATGGCAGAAGAAGACACCCTTACCATAATACCTCCGCGTGTAGTCACTGGGCTCAAGCTATTGGTCGGACTTCCAGAATCCCAACTACACTCGGTGGGAGACATTGTCAGCAGGCAAGCTCCTTCTCTAGGCACTAAAGAACTGGTTAGTACGATAACAAAGGATGGCAGCCTGGCATCAGAAGACGCCGCGGCGATTGTCTCACTGCTTTGGGAACTGGCGTCGGTTCAACGTAGAATGGATCTTTCCGCTGAGGATTTCATCAATAAAGTAACCATGAAACTGGAAAGCCGTACTGAGGATGAGTGGAACGCCGATTGCAGGAATCGTTGGACTGAAGTTAGACAAGTACTTATTCGGTTATTGACCTCCGGCTGTGTCGCAATATCAGTCAAGGCCGGCGATCTCTTGTTCGCTCAAAACCAAATCCTGCACGAATCGCGTATCATAACTGATTTACGCCCCGTCCTCGACCCGTCAGGGGCAGAAATTGAGACAATTGTCCCCTTTCATACCTTGATTTTATATTGTATAGAAAACGGAACTCGCAAGGATTATCACATAGCACTTGACCTCGGTGATGTTAAAAAGTTGCGCAAGCAACTTGATCGTGCGGAAATGAAGGAGGTTACTCTCCGAACAAAGCTCTCATCTATGGGTGTTACCGTTATCGATACGGGAACCTGACATAATAAGAAGGACAAGGAGGCAGCGAGCATGCTTGCGCATGATGATAAGATAAGAGATCTTTTCGCGGAAGTGGAAGGATGTGGTTGGTCCCTGAAAAGCGAAGCAAGGGGCTCTGTGAGACAATCTGAACCTGAGCCGAGTATTGAAGACCCATATGTCGGCTCCGAGCAGGGTCTGCGCACACTGTACACGTACGTGGTGGCTAATTGGAAAGCTAGCAATCGCAACAAGCCCAGCACATTTCGGTGGGGTTCGCCATTATTGTCCCACTCGGTGCGGTCCTTCCTTCAGCCCAGAGACCCTCTCGCTGACGCGATCGAAGTTATTATATCGGAGCGGGATGACACGAGCGAAGAAGTGGACGTGAGACAACTTCTGGCCGAAGCCCGGCACGATGCTGATGCCGCCCGTCAAGAATGCAGAGAAATGAAGAAAGAGCGGGACGAACTCTTAGATGCGTATAGGGAAATCTGCCGTAGTAACGACGCACTTCTGGAGACTTTAGAAGCGAAGCGTGATGGTCACCTGTGTATGTTTGAATTCTATTCGGGGATCGTCGAAAAGGTAGATGATGGTCGGTTCTTTGTAGTGTTCGAGACCGATGGGGATCCAGTAGAGCAGATATATACGCGAGAACAATTCCTCGCGGGCCATGAACCGAAGGAGCATCAAAGAGTTTCCGTGTATATCTTTGCTCTTGATTCGACTGGCGGCAAAGCAGTCGACCAAGATGAAATCACTTTATCTGCAGAGGAGGGAGATGATTCGGGAAGGCGCACAAATACCGTCTCGGGCGACTACTCATTCTGAGGAACCTCTTGTCGAGATCTTCATATTCGCCTGTGGACGGGGGGATACAATACTTGTTCATCTGCCGGGGGACCGGTGGGCCCTAATTGATTGTTACCTAACGGCTGACGTAAAAGGTCGTTTCTTTGATTTCTTGCGGCATAAAGGGATCAATTCCCTCGCATTCGTGTTTCTTACTCATCCCCATTACGATCGCTTCTTCGGCATGGCGGAGGTCCTTCAGTACTTCAACGAAGATGGACGCTCAGTTGAGAATTTCTGCGACATAGGGCTAGATCCTAAACGGATCAAGTCCCTTCTTAGGGGATTACCAGGCGAATCAGAATACGCGCGACTCCAGCACAAATTGGAAGAACTTGACAGAATTGGGACTCTCAAATTCTATGAACTAGGTGATACTCCGACCACGTTGTGCGTGAAGGGATTTGAGAAGCAGATGATGATTGTTCCCATCGCTCCCGATACAAATTCGAAGCGACGCATATTAAACGAGGCTATCAGGAAAGCTGGTTGCGGTCAATCATGTTGTTTCGACCCAAATATTCTCTCCATGATTCTCGTTCTGACCTTGAATATTGACAGTAGGCGAGGCAATATTCTCTTTTGCGCTGATGCCGGCAAAGAGCAAATCGACAATGCACTGGACTATTGGGGGAGTCGAACGGATATTGACTGTGTTTCTCCGTTGTTTCACGTCGTCAAGGTTCCACATCACGGTTCGTTCAACTCGCATTCCCCGCGCCTAGTATCTGCCCTTGAAAAAGAGGAGAGCCCCTGTTTCGCTGCGATATCCACCGATTCTCGCATGCCGGGTCTTCCTAGCAAAAGCGTGATCCAAGATTATTTACAGAAGGGCTGGACGGTGCTGATTACTGGTAAGAGGGTTAGGACTTCGTTGCGAACGAACCGTTTACTGGGATTGCTTGATAGAAGTTGTAAGACATCTTATAAAACACAAATGAATGACATACTAATCAGTTGGAATACCAACAGTGGCTTCGCAAACGAGTCGATTGCTTCTTCGTTTTTTGAGGATGACTTAGATTCATATGAATAGATGTAAGAATCAGGAACGTTGCCAAAT
Organism: uncultured bacterium; assembly: GCA_937923585.1. GTDB lineage: Bacteria > Hydrogenedentota > Hydrogenedentia > Hydrogenedentales > CAITNO01 > CAITNO01. The sequence continues at coordinate 7,593 of CALDSM010000429.1, read as the reverse complement.
CAGGTAAGAATAGTGCTGCTCTTTCTGGGAAAGAGGTGGGAAAGAGGGGTGGAAAGAGGGACGTTTCCCATTTCCCGGGGGTGGAAAGAGGGACGTTTCCCATTTCCCGGGAGAACGATAGCAAAAACTTGATGGGAACGAGGCGTCTCCCTCTCTTCTTGCCATTCCAACAAGTGATTGTTATTCGCACCTACCGCGTTCTTTTCGGGCATAGTGTCACGCACCGGAAGGATTGGGGGACTGTCGGCGCAGAATCTTGAGCGACCGGTTGGGGAGTGCCCATTGCTTTGCTGGAGACGCGGCGGGGTGATCTGCGGGCACATAGGTGTCGGTTGTGGTTACTTGTTGGGGCGTATGGCCGTAGTTTGCCAGTACGAGATAGAGGTCGCGGTTGGCGAAGGCGGAGGCTATACAGTCTTTGGGGAGGGGTTCGGTGAAGAGGTCGGAGTCGTTGATTTCGAGGTAGGCCCAGGTGCCGTCTTCGGTGAGGGCTTTGTATTGATTGAGCCAGCGGGCGTGGGCGGGGCGCATATCGGGGTTGGGCGGGATGGGGTCCCAGCCGCCGTAGAGGTAGGGGCCGTTGGGATGGGCCTGGTAATACTCCCAGGCCTTTTCGTAGAAGCCGCCCTCTTTGACGCCGGGCAGGCGGGGAATGGGAAGGACGCCGCGTTCGCCGGTGAGGGGGCGTCCGCCCTGGAGCAGGGGGAACTGCATGTAGGGGATGGAATGCAGGAAGTGCTCGTGCTCGTTTTCGACCCTGGCAACGGAGCCCTGGATGCAGGGGACGACGTAGGGGGCGTGGTTCTTGACGGCTTCGCGGAGGCCGTCGGCGTTCTCGACGTTCTCGCCAACCCAGAGGTAGTCGTAGACCTTGAGGCCGCGGGTCAGGGGCTGGTTGGAATAGTCGGCGTGCATCTTGTAGATGCCGCCGCGCCGCTTGACCTCGGAATAGATGAGATGGAGGAGGTCGGTGACGGCGCCGTCGTAGTCGGGCGTCTCCTCGAATGCGGGCACCTCGTCGGGCGCGTTCTCCTTGATTTGGCGGTCCTTGTTGGGGACATAGCCCCAATCGTTGTAAAGGCCGTCCAGTTCGTAGTCTTCGAGGATTTGGACCATGCGCGGCAGGAAGAACGCGCGCCATCCCGGACTGGCCGGCGCGCATCGCGCCAGGTCCCACCAGCCGTAGATGCCGTCGCCCGGGCGCGACCACTCCGCCCGATAGTTCGGGTCGTGGGCGGTGAAGTAGCCGCTGGAGGCGTAGGCCAGAATCTTCATGCCGCGCCGGTGCACCATCGCCACGAAACGCCGGAACCCCTCGGGATTCATCGAGGTCAGCTTGTCGTGTCCAAAGAGGCCGTAGCGGTCGTTCCATTCGTCCATGACGTGGATGAGCTGGATGCCGTGGGCCTTGAGCCGGTCCAGTTCCTGTTCGTCGTAATCATTGGGCGCCCATGGCTCGCGGCTGGGATACTCGCCCATGTTGTAGACGCATTGCGCGGGGAGATAGTCGGTGATGAGGTGGGTGCGCATGCACTTGCGGATCTGTTTCGTGCAGAGGCCGATGTTGGTGAGGCGGCGACGGTGATCCTCCGCGGTGTAGCGGGCCAGCACCGCGGGAGCGCCAGCGGTAGGCACCGTGGTCTCTGACGCGCCCGCATCGGCCGCCCCAGCATCGCGCATTGAAAGCGAAACTGAGGAAGCCGCCGCCGCGGTGGCGGCGGTCTTGACACCCGCCTTGAAGAATTGTCGCCGGTTCATGAGTCACTCCTGGCAAAGCTGTTTCGTACCGCAGGCGGGACGCCTGCGGTACGGAGGTGGGCCACACTAGACCAGTAATCCTAGCATCCCGCGGCGCGCCTTCTTGACATTCCGATCAAGGCGGCGCACATGCCCAGAACCGGAATCGGGCTGTCCTTTGGCCGATTGGCGTCGTCCGGCGCACCGAGACTGCCTCCGGAAACCAGGGACTTGTCATCCTCGCCCGTATCGGCGTTGTCGCCCATTTCGACGGGAACACACCCGGCGATGTGGACGGCCTTGGCCTTGCCGAAGAGGTTCGAGGTGATAATCGCGCCCTGCGTGCCTTCTTTGATGTCAATGGCCAGTTTGGGTTGCTCGAAGCGGCACGCATTGACGGTCAACCTTCCCCCCGTGGTCTGGATGCAGGCATCGCCTTTCTTGCCCGCGTCCCATTCAAGAAAATTGCATTGCTGGAAGCTCGCGAACCCTTTTCCCGCGATTCGGGCGCAATTCGACGCGCCGCCCCAGAAGGAACAGTTGCTGAAAAGGATTGTGCCGATATTCGCCGCGTCCACAACAAGTTCGGCGGGGTTGTCTCCGGCAAAGGCCACAAACTCGCCGTTCGCAATCTGCAGCCCAATGGGCGAACACTGGTCCACCTGCACGGCGATGTTGGCCGAATCCGCGCCTATCCCGAGGAAGTTCCCGTTGCAGGTGCCGTCGGGCGTTTCGACAAAACGGTAACCGGCCCGGTAGCCAAAGCAAAAGGTGTTCAGGACATACTGCCAGTCCGTCCGTCCGAAGATGAACGCCTCGCCGTTGGCCTGGACATACCTTGCGACCGGACCGCTCAGGGCTCCCTCCCAAAACGGCCAGAAGTGAACGTTGTCAATCCGCCCCACGTCGTAGCACTTGTCGACGGAAATGCCCCTGCGAAGCGGGTAACCGTACACGCGGCTGATCAGATGGCGGCCGCTGTTGCGGCTGGCGAGGTCAATGGCCTGGTACGGATTGACCAGCAGGCAGTCCTGCACCGAGACGTTGTCCCTGCCGTTGCCCGCCACACACCACGGATAGGCGACGATCGTCTCGTCACCCTGTTCGGGATAGAATATGGTTACCCCCTCGAGGGTGGCGTTCTCGCTGAGAAGGATGAACGGCGGACCGTCCTCGGTGCCCCTCCCCTCGAACACGTTCATGGTGGTCCCGCTTCCCTGGCTCCAGGCCGAGGGGGCGCAGAAGACGCCCTGCAGCGTCACATTGGACGGAATCTCGAGGTGGCCGCGGAAGATGTAATCGCCGGTGGGAAGCCGGACGATGCCGCCGCCCCGGTCCGCGCATGTGTCCATGACACTTTGCAGCGCATCGGTGGCATCCGTCACACCGTCATGTGGAACGCCTTTGTCCACGGCGTCAACAACGAAATCGGCGGCGAAGGACGACGCGCCAAGAAGCACCCACAATCCAAACCCGGCCAGGAGACAACGATTGGAAGTTCGCATGGACTGCCGCCCTCATTTGCTGAAGCCTAAGGCGCTCGAAGACACAGATTCTAATCCTGCCGCAGTGCAAACGGTTAGTCTGCAAGAACGGCCGGATGAAGAAGACCGCGAACAGGCTGCGAAATCGGCGCCCTGCAGGATATCCGCCGCGTGACATGCCATCGCCTCATCTCTTCTTAATCGCCAACGGGTTTCCACCGTTTGTGAGGGGCAGGGATACGGGGCCGCCGTCGGCGACAGATTTGTAGGCTGCCATAAGCACCCCGGTGGCGGCGACGCCGGAGTCGGGATTGGACGGGTGACATTTTTCATTTCGCCGAAAGGGTCGGCGCGATGAGCCCGACGCAAAAGGGAGGAACGTCTTCTATTGTTCCCTGCTCGGCGGTTCCTCCGAGTCGGCGTATTTGGCGAGTATGTCCTGGAACGGCTGTCTCAGGGCCAGGAATGCGTCCACGACACCGGGGTCAAAATAGGTGCCTCTGCCGCTTCGGATAATCTCTTCGGCCCTCTGTTGGGGCATTTTCGCTTTGTATACCCGCTTCGCGCAGAGCGCATCGTACACGTCCGCCAGGGCCATCAACCGCGCCGCCAGGGGAATCTCCTCCTCCTTCAATCCGTCGGGGTATCCGGTGCCGTCCCATTTCTCGTGGTGCGAACGGGCCACTTCCTTGCCGTACCGAAGGAAGGACATGTCCTCGGATATGCCCGCCATTCCCTCGGCCCGCTTCAGCACTTCCTCCCCGTGAAGCGTGTGGAGCTTCATGATTCGGTACTCCTCGTCCGTCAAGGGTCCCGGCTTGAGCAGGATGCTGTCCGGAACCCCGACTTTTCCAATGTCGTGGAGCGGGGCGCTCTTGACGATGGCCTCGATATTGTCGCCGGTCAGTTCGTCATGAAACCTGGATTGCTTGCCCAGATACTCCGCGAGGGTCTTTACAAAGTACTGCGTGCGGATGATGTGGTGCCCCGTGTCGGGGTCGCGGGTCTCGGCAACGGAGACGAGCCCGAGCAGGGCGCAGTTCTGCGCGACGGACAGACTGCGGACCTGTTCATAGGCATGTTTCTCTTCGCGGCGCAGGCGCACCAGGGTCAGCAAAGCCAAACCGAGCAGCAGCATGCCCGTTCCGGGCACGGGCGAACAGTAGACACCCCACCGGTTGAACGCGGCCCAGGAGGCCAGCATCAGGCCCGCGGCGATTACGCCGGTTGCCAGGGCGCTTAGGGTGACGGAAGTCCAGGCTGCAAGGCCGGTGATGAAGAGTCCGGCCGCAATGACGGCCAGGACCTGCACGCTTCGGTTCCACGCCGGCTCGACGAAGAAATCGCCGCGCAGCATCGCATCGGCCGCCAGCGCATGCAGGTCCACGCCGGAACAGGCCCGCGAGACCGGGGTCGCGTGCGCGTCCTGAAGCCCGCTTGCAGACGAACCGATGAAGACGATCTTTCCCCGAAGCGCCCCGGGCGCGACACGCCCGCCGAGCAGGTCCGCCGCCGGGATGTGCGGGATGCGGTCCGCCGCACGGCCCCGGAACGGAAGCAGCATGTTTCCCCGGCTGTCCGTGGGGATGGCGATCCGGCCGAGGCGCAGTTCCAGCACGCCGGCGGAGGACCACAGCATCTCCGCCTGTTTCTCTCCCGATGCGGCCAGCACCGCCGCCACGGCAAGACCCGGCACACACCGCTCTCCATGGAGCAACACGAGCGGAGTGCGCCTCAGTATCCCGTCCCGGTCGGGCAGGGTGTTGGTGGCGCCCACGAGGCCGGCCGCACCGGCAAGCACGGGAATGGGGCAGACCATTCCGGACGCCTGCGGAACGGGCGGCGTTCCCTCCGTTCCCGGCAGTGCCCGCAGGCCGACGCTGAATGGAGGGCCGCAGTCTCCGGCTGCGTCTGATGACGCCCCGCCGAACCGCAGGTCCGCGCCCAAAACCGCCTTGTGCCGTGCAACGGCCTCCGCAAGGATGCGGTCGTTGTCCATCATGTCATCCGGCACGCCGCCCGCGTCCAGGTTGACACCGCGGTCCCGGCGGTACATTTCGCCGATCTCGTTGAGGGAAAGCCGGTCGGGTTCGGAAAAGAGGAAGTCCACCGCGATACTGCGCGCTCCCAGGGCGGCGGCCTGGCCGACAAGGGCCGCGATCCGGTAGCGCGGCCATGGCCACTGGCCCAGCTTTGCCAGGCTGGCTTCGTCCACGTCCACGACGACGACGTCCGACGGCGCGGCGGTTCCGCCGAGCATGCGAACCATGCCGTCGTATGCCGCGCGCTCGACGGTCCCGGCCAGCGAAGGGGGATACAGCATGACGGCAAGAAAGGCAAGCGTCAACAGGCCGCCAAACAACAGCACGATCCGCGATGTGTGGACAGACATACGCCCGCTCCAGTGCGGTCACCCGTCAGCGCACGACCACTTCGACACGGCGATTCTTCGGTTCGCTTGCGCCCTTGGCGGTCGGAACGGCGGGCTTGCTCTCGCCGTAGTATTCTATGGACAGGTACTCCGGCCGAATGCCCTCTTTCACCAGCAGGTCCCTGACCTTCTGGGCGCGTTCCAGGCTCAGTTTCATGTTGGCGGCAGAATCGCCGGTGCGGTCCGCGTGTCCGTTTACGCTGATGTCGCGCGAATCCCGCTGCCGGGCCTCGGCCAGCGCCTGTTCCAGCACCGCCACTGACTCGGGCGCCGCGTCGCTGGAACCGCTTTCGAAGTAGACGCTGAATTCTTTCGGAGGGGGCGGCATCATCCCGAAGGCGGCTGCGAATTTCGTTTGAATTTCCTGGGCGGCCGCCTCGCGGGGCGCCGAGAACGCCGCGTCCCTGCGGGGGGCCGCAACCGTCTCGTTTGCCTTGCGCAGGGTTGCGCTGCCCGTCTCGTTGGTCACCGTGACCTCCCCGACATGTCCGCGGGGATCGGGCACGAGATAGAAGTGGGTCTGCGCTTTCGTCGCGCATCCGGTTGCACCCAGGAGGAGGAGCAGCATAAAGCGGGGGGCGTGCTTCATTTTGTGCCCTCCGACCGTTTTGGCGCCTTTGCCGCCGGCGCTTCCACCAGCAGTTCCGTGCCCCGAACCGCCGCCACCCCGGCCGGCGTCTCGATCTGCGCGGACCCCGGCGCCAGTTTTGCAATCTGTCCGGAGATGAAAACCAGCGTTCCCTTCAGCAAACCGAGCGTCATTCCGAGGACGCCCTCATCGGGCTTGAATTTGAACTCGGACAATTTGAGTTCGCTGGAGGGGCCCAACGAAAGCGTGGTGTCGTCCCTCAGGACCACCCCCACCCCGCCGCCTTCGCCCGTCCGGATGACATCGGACAAATAGAGCCGCGCACCCTTCTCTGTAACGATCTCATTGCCGCCGCGAACCAGGTGGACGGGGCCCTTGACGGTTGTGACGCTCCCAACAAGCCCTTCCGCGGCTTCCGCCCGTGCGGGAGAACTCTTCACTGCAACGGCCAGGAGCAAAACAAGGAACAGGACGCATGTCAAACGCATGCTTTCCTCCTTTCTGCAGCGGGATGCTTCTGATGCATTGTATCCCAAAGGGTCCGAATTGACAACGGGTGCGGTGCTATTCTCCGCGCCCGCAGCCTCATTTCCTCTTCGCCGCCAGCGGATTTTCGCCGGCCGCGAGCGGCAGGGAAACGGAGCCGCCGTCCACGACGGATTTGTACGCCGCCATGAGCACCTCCGTGGCGGCGACACCGGAGGCGGCGTCGCTGGCGGGCGGGGTGCCTTTCTCGATGGCCGCGATCAATTGTTCGACCGAACCGACGGCCTGCGCGCTTTCGGCGAACCTGGCGAAGTCCTGCGGCACGTTGTTGATCGTTGCGATGCCGGCGCTGGCGTCGATATGGAGAGCCTCGTGTTCAAAATCGATCGTCAGTGCGTTGCTGTGACGCAGCTCCCCCCGGAACTGCTGCTTGCCCACGTCGAGGAAAGCGTAGAAGTCGCCGTAATCCAAAATGATCTGTCCGAAGTTTTCGACGTCGGCCTGCTGGTAGACATCCCAGGTCTTGCGGGCCTTGGCGGTCACCGACTTCGGGTGACCGAGCAGCGCCACGGCATAGTCAATGGCGTAGCAGCCCATGTTCGTCATTTCGCCGCCGCCCGACTTCGACGGCGGATCGAGGCGCTCCGGCCAGATTGATTTGAGGTCGAAGTCCATTGGGAAGTCCATGCCAAAGAAGTGGTGGTACGCCATCACGCGCCCGTGTTTCCCCGAAAGCACCTCGTCCATCAGGCGCGCATACACCGGCACGGACCGGACCATCGGAATGTCATGCACCAGCCACACCGTTGCGGCCGCATTGGCAACTGCGGCCGCAATGCGCCGGGCATTGTCCAGGCTGTCGCAGA
>CALDSM010000428.1 GCA_937923585.1 uncultured bacterium | reverse complement strand
CTATCACACGTTTGCGCTGGACGCTTCCTGGCTGGGCCGGCGCGCGGCGCTTCAATTCGATGCGGTCAACTACCATGCGACCGTTTGGGTGAACGGGGAACTGGCCGGGGAGCACGAGGGGGGATACACGCCGTTTTCGCTCGATGTCTCCCCCCTGATCCGCGACGGCGAGAATCTTGTCGCCGTGCGGGTGGTGGACCCCAAGCAGCCCGAAGGCTTCGGCGAATTCCATCCCAAGGAACTGCCCATCGCCAAGGAGACAGGGTACTGGTCTTTCGCGGGCATCTACGGCAGCGTGCGGCTTGAATCCACCCCCGTCGAATTCCTTTCTGATCTCTTCGTGAAACCCGACATTAACCGCGAGCGCATCGTGGTGGACGTGACCGCGGCCTGCGGACCGGACCGGCGCGTGCGCCTGTCCGTGCCGGGAACGCCGTTCAGCGTGGAGGGCGCGCCGGGCCGGCTCACGCTTGACGTGCCGGGCTGCAAGCAATGGTCGCCGGAGCATCCGCGCCTCCACACGCTGCGCGGCGAGCTCCTGGACGGTTCGGGCGTGGCCGACACATTCTCGGTGCGCTTCGGCCTGCGAGAGTTCACGGTAAAGGACAACCGCTTCCATCTCAACGCGCGCCCCATCTTCATCAAGGGCGTGCTGTACCAGCCCGATTATGCGCGGTCGCTGGCCGCGCCGGAATCGGTGGAACTGGCCCGCCGCGAGATTGAGCAGGTCCGCGAGGCCGGGTTCAACATGATGCGCCTGCACATCCGGCCCGCGTCGCCCGTCACGCTCGACCTTTGCGATGAGCTGGGCATGCTGTGCTACGCCGAGCCCTCCATCGGCTGGATACGCAACTCGGCGCACATGCTGCGGCGCTGCGGGGCGTCAGTGCGCGAGATGATTCTGCGCGACCGCAACCATCCGTCGGTCGTGATCTGGGGCATGCTCAACGAAACGGGCAACGCGGACTACGTGACCAACGGCGGCGCGCAGACGATCAAGGGCGAGCTGTGCAAACTGGCGCGTTCGCTCGACCCCACGCGGGTGGTCATAGACGATGCGGCCGGCGTGAACGCCTCGCGAGAGCCGTCCCGCTACATGAAGCCGCACAGTGAGCAATTCACCGAGTTCGACGACCTGCACATCTACCAGCGCGCGCCGGTGGATCTGGACATCGAAAACTACTACCGTCAGACCGGCGAACCCGACATGCTCGTGACCATTTCGGAGTTCGGCTTCGGCGGCTCCGAGGACCTCCCCGGCGTCATCGCGCAGTACGGGGAGCATCCTGAAACGTTCAAGGACGCCCGCTTCCTCCAGGGCCTGCTGGACTCGATGAGCCAGGGCTTTGCGGAGCGCGGCCTGGACCGCATCTTCGGCGATTACAGCGGTTTTGCCAGGGCCATGCAGGAACTCCAGTGCGACGCGGCGCGGCTGCAAGTTGACGCGATGCGCGCCAACCCCAAAATTGCGGGATACTGCTACACGCAGTTCGCCGATGCGGGCCATGAGTTCTGCGCGGGCATGGTGGACCGATGGCGGCGGCCCAAGCCGGTGCTGGCCGCGCTGGCCGACGCGCAGCGTCCCGTCCGCCCGATCATCCAGATTCCGGAGACCAACCTGCTGCCGCGGCAGGAGGTGCCGGTGACCGTGCTGCTCGCCAACGAGGATCGGCTGGAGGGCTTCGGCGAGGTCTCGCTCCAGCTCACCGGCCCCACGGGGCAGGTGCTCTGGAAGAAGAAGCGCGCCATCGCCAAGATACCCCGGCACGGCCGCGAACTGTGGGAGGGTTCCATCGCCGCGTCCGGCTCCTGCGGCCCGCACCGCTTCACGGTGCGCCTGATCCGGGACGGGCGCATCGCGGCCTCGGCCGACGCCGACCTCTATGTTGTCGCCCCGCCGGAGGTCAGGGACACCGACATCCACGTGGTGGACCCGCTTAATGAATGGACGGACCGCTTCCGGCCCTTTGCGCGGCCCGGCACACCGCTGGCACCGCTGCACATCATTCCGCCGCTGGCCAACACCATCCGCGCCTATCCCGAAAACGATCTGGGACAGGTCCTCGCGCAGGTCCGCGGCGGCGCCGTGGCGCTGTTCTTCGGCCCGCCGGACGACTGGAACGATCTAGCCGAACGGCTGGGCGAGCAGCTTTCGGCCACGCCGAAAGACTCGGTGGGCTGTTTCCTTCCGGTGGTCCACTACGCGCGGGTGCATCCCGTCTTCGAGGGGCTTCCCTCGCGCTGCCTCATGCGGCAGCCCTATCGCAACGTGGTCCCGGCCAAGGCCTTTGTCGAAATCGGGGAAGAGGGCATTTGCGGCTCGCTCGACACCATGCCGGCCGCAACGGGCAACTACATGGCGGAAGAGCAGCGCTGGTGGGGTTCGGACGTTCTCGTGCGCCGTTACGGCGCGGGCCGGCTGGTCTTCACCCACCTGCGCATCCTGGAAAGTCTGGGGCGGGACCCCGTGGCCGACCGCCTGTTTGTGAACCTGCTCACCCATTTTGGCCGGCGTTCCGTGCCCCCCGATTTGCTGCTGCCGCCCGATGCGCGCGCCGTGGAATGGATGCGCAACGAGCGCAACCAGAACGTGCGCCGCTGGATGGTCATCGGCGAATTCCCCAACTGGGACAGGTGCTCCGGGCACAACCACGCCTATCCGCCCGAGCAGGCGATTGATTTCGAGGCCACCTATCCCGGCTGGTACAGGGCGGTGCGCTGGCAGCGCTGGTTCTCGCGCAACCAGGACAAGCACCTCATAGACCTGCAGGCCGCGTTTTCACCGGTGTTTGAGTATTACCCGAAATGCGACCGAGCCGTGGGCTACGCCTATGCCGAGTTCAACGCGGAGCGGCGGCAGGAGGTCAAGGTGCATCTGGGCCTGCAGGACGCGACCAAGGTCTGGCTCAACGGAACCCTCCTCTTCGAGACGGAGAACCAGGTGCCGCATGACCAGTTTGAGGAGGAGAGCGTGGACGCCGTCACCAAGCAGGGCAAGAACACCCTGCTGGTCAAGTGTTCCAAGATACCGGGGCCGTTCAAGTTCTCGCTCGACCTCGTGTCAAACAGCCGTGCCCCGCTTGCGATAAAGTGGTGGAGGTAAGAGGGCTTGCGCCATGAGAAGGCTGCTGGGAGCGCCCGTCACTCCCGTGAAGACGGGAGCATCCCTGCCGGCCTGCTGAAGAGAAAAGAGGACTCATGCCATGAGACGGCTTACGGCCTGGACCGCGACGTCCGTGTTGGTGCTTTGTTTCTGGCTGGCCATGTTTTTTATGACCGGCAGCCGGCAGGGAAAGATTGCGCTTGGGATACTGCTGGCCGCGGCTTTGGTTTGGGGCCTGTTTCGGCTGGTGACGTACAAGCCCGAACATGAGCGCGGTGCCGGGTCGCTGGAGGAAGTGCGGCGGTTCAGCAAACTTGCTCCCCTGGAAGAACCCATGCAGGCCTGTGACCCGGACAAGGAACAGGAAGGCGGGGATGCCGCGCGTCGGGAGAAAGGCAACAGAGGACAGGGCTGAATGGGCACACACACACGGTTGCGCGGCGCGGGGGCCTACGCCCTCCGCAACGTTAACATCGTTGCCTCGGGCGGACAGCCAAAGCGGACAAGAGCGTTGGTGCTGCCAAGCCCGGTTGAGGTGTGACCGACCATTGTCCCGGTCTGCCAGCAGCCCAAGTCGCGTCCGCGCGGGCAGCGTGCGTTGAGAAGAAGGGCGCCCCAGAACGGGATTCGGATCTGGCCCCCGTGCGTGTGGCCGCAAAGGTAGAGACCAACCCCCCTTTTGGCCGCCTCATCCGCGCATTCGGGCGAATGCGCGAGAAGCATGCGGAACGCACCCTGCGGAGCGCCGTTCAGCGCGGTTTCCAAGTCGTCCAGTTTAAACAAATGCGGATCGTCCACCCCCGCAATCCACAGCACTGCGTCATCCACATTGATGGACACCCCCTCGTTGAGCAGCACACGCAGCCCGGCCCGCTCCACCGACTCGCCGAGCGCCACCGTGTCATGGTTGCCCAGCACGGCGTAGGCGCCGCAGCGAAGCCGCAGCCCGCCCAGTATGCGCCGAACGGCAGACGCGACGTGGTCAAACGGCCCAAAATGGCCAAAGCGCAGGTCGCCGGTGATCACGCACAGATCCGCCGACACCCCGTCCAGCAGGCGGCACACCGCTTCCGTGTGCTCCGGCAGCGTGCGGCCCAGGTGAAGGTCGGACAAGTGCAGCAACCGCAATCCATCCAATGCCGGCGGCAGACCTGGCACGGGCAGTTCCCGGCTTTCCAGGCGAAGATCCAGCGTATTGCGCCTGGCTTTGGCATGCAGGCCCGCGCAGCGCAAAAAACCGGTCAGAACCAGCACCAGAAACCCGTCAAACCAGTCTATCTGAACCCACTCATGGCGGGCATCCCTGCCGAAGAACCTCTCTTCCAGCCGCCGACGCCGCGATGCATGCGCAATAACGCGTTCCGACAGGGGACGGGGGGCTTCCGGTGTGTTCTCGTGTGTCACTGCTTCATGCTCTTGCCGTTCGGGAACGGATCGTTCGCCGCGTTGCCTGCTCATCGTCAGCAAGGGAATGATCGCACAACACCGGGCGAAATGGAAAACTGCCGCTCCTGCGGAGGGCTAACCGCGGGACACACCTCCAACCCCGGACACGGTGACTGTCTCCGCTCTGGCGGTCGGAACCCGGCCTGTGGCGGGGTACCTCAGCCTTCGTACTTGAACGAGACCTTCACCTTCGCCCGGTAGGCCACCACCTTGTTGTCCTCGACCTTCATGTCAAGTTCGGCAACCTCCGCCACGCGAAGGTCGCGCAACGACTCTCCCGCCCTTTCAACCGCGTTCTTGGCGGCTTCTTCCCACGACTTCTCCGAAGTGCCGATGATTTCAATGATCTTGTAGACGCTCTCGCTCATGGTCCAATTCCTTGCTCTGCCGTTTCCGGCGGTTCGGGGGGACGGTTGGCTGTTTCAAAAGAGTCACAACGGCCAGACCGTGTTTCGCACACCCACAGAGGCAGTGTGCGAAATTTGCGCAATAACCTAACAGTAAGAATATGCGGCGTGTGCGCTTTTTGTCAAGTGCTCCAAACCGCAGACTTCCCCTTTTAGCCGAACAGGAGACCGAAGGTGTGAAGGAATCGCGGTGCCGTATTGAACGGCATGCATGAATGCCGGAACGAAAGGCGGCCAACTGCCGAACCTGCTTGAAGGGGGAGTTGAGCGGGCTGCATGAGCAGGAAATGGCGGAAACGGGGAGGATCGCACTCCTGACCGCTCAAATGCCATTCAAGCAGGGGCGAACTGCAAAAACGCCGAACGCCAATGACTTGCAGAAACGGCAGAATTCCGTTGCGCCAACGGTTGCACCTGAAATTGAAGAAGCGACGCTTTTGGATGCACTCAAGGGGCTGGACAAGTGGATACTGCCGGTTCTTCTTCCGGGAAAAACCCGAGTTGCGGCAAACACAGGCTGAAAGGCTCGCCGCATGAGTTCCATTGCAGGTGTACCCGGCACAATTGCGGTACCCGCAGACAAAGTGGTCGTTGGCGCGGCATGGTCCATTCTTCGCACGATGCGCGGCAACTGGATGGCGGAATTTCCGCATGAAACGCGAAGAATGGCGCGCGCGGCACGCGTCCCCTCCGCTGCCGCCCCGGGCTTGCACCATATGGCTGGATACAAAAATGGCGGAGACGACGGGACTCGAACCCGCGACCTCCGGCGTGACAGGCCGGAATGGTGGGGTTGCAAGTGACTGTGAAATAAGCACTTGTACGGGCACCCCGGAACCCGTTACCCCAAATGTTACCCCTGATTCCAAAATGGACCCCAAGGAAAGGCTACTGGAAGCACTCCGGGGGGTGGACAGGGAAACCCTGCTGGCGGTGCTGGCGGACGTGCTGGCGGGCGGCGGTTTAGACGGTGGAAAAACGGCATGATGAACCGAAGCGAAAGCGGAAAGTTTGCGCCCGGCAACCCCGGCGGGCCGGGCCGTCCACCCAAGGGAACGGAACAGGATTACGCGGACGCGGTGCGGCGGGCCGTTTCGCCGGGTGAACTGGCGGACGTGTTGCGGGCCATTCTTGGCAAGGCAAAGCGGGGCGACATTCCCGCCGCGAAACTGCTATGCGCCTATACCTTGGGGATACCCGCCAATACTGTTCTGGATGCCAGAGTAAACGAATTGGAGAAACTTGCCGATGAACTCAGTCAAACTCGACAGAATTGAAAGACTGCTCGAACAGGTGAAGACGGGAGTACAGGGGCCGAGACGCATCATCTTGCCGGATGAATGGGGCGGTCCCGGCTTTTGGAAAACGGTGCCGCTCGTTGGCCCTGATGGAAGCGAATGCTATCCCGCGTCACAAGCGCCACCACGGCAACCGGGGGAGGTGTGGATCGGCTTGCCCGATGACTGGGGCAAGCTCCCCGGCGAATGACACCGGCCTTGCCGGAGAGGGAAACGAGATCATGAACTCCAAGCGCCTTGGTGCAATTGAAGCGGTGTTACGCTCCGCCGGTGGCGGTGGGCTACACGTCATCATGACGGACTGCCACTTCTATGCGAATGACCCCGCCCGGCCCGTGCCGTTCACTACCCCATGGGGGGGCCGGTGCTGGCCCCAATCCAAGGCACCCGCACCCCAACCGGGGGAAACATGGGTTGACTGGGATGATAGTTTTGATTCGCTTGCCGGACTGTGACCCCAAGGCGCGACAAATCCAACACCGGCGATGCGCTGACGGGGGTGGCAAATGACAGGCGATTGGAAAAAACGGCGGGTCCTTTTGGGAGTAATTTGCAATAGACTGGGGACCCCTGCACTCCGCAACTTTTTTGCACACGGAGTTTTTGCCATATGGCGAAAAGGGCGACATAATTCACTTCGGAATAGCCCGGATCATGGGGCATTTACGCGGGTCCTGTTCCGGAGTATAGGCGGCGGTTTATAATTTCAACAGGCGGTGCCGTTTGATTTTTCGCTTCTACCTTTAGCATGATTCATACAGCAAAAGGGGTATGGCAATGAATAGAGACGAAATGTCGCGGGCTTTAAGGGCAGAGGCAGAGAAGGTACGCAGGCAGTATTCACAAACCAATGACCCCGATGAAAAGCAAAGACTAAAGGCTAGGTATCGGCAAATTGGATATGAGATTCAGGACCTGGAGTCCCCTCTTCCCCCCCAGCCCTCTACTCCCCCTCCACCACCGCTAAAAGTCGCGCCTGAATGGGCATGGCGCGAATATGCAAAATCGACCAATCCCTGGGGTTGCTTGGTCATGGTTCTTGGGCTTTTTCTTTGTATCACTTTCTACGGAATTCCGCTGGGTATATTGATCATAATCATAGGCATCTTCATAGGCAACAAGAAGACTTGGCGCTGCGGACATTGCGGCAACATGGTAGCCGACAGCCGTGTGAGAATTTGCCCGGTGTGTAAGTGTGTGCTCGTGGACCCCAATACTGCCCCGCCACAGTGAGATACACAAATACGGGCTGGGTCTTGTGCCGATGCGCCTGTCCGGGGAACGGCGACAGGGAGCATTTCCACTGTTTTCGAGTCCAAGGGCGGGTCTATAATTTCCAACAAGCGGTGCCGACGGGTGCCGTTTGCGGGCTTGGGGCGTGGCCGTGGTTTTTACCCTTCCACGGTGCGCCCCATGCCGAACCAAAAAGGGTAATGCGATGGACGGAAAAAAGGCCGAAGGGGAAGACCCTGTTGTGCGTCTTCTTATGGCGGCTTTTCTGAGTGGGAAGCCGAATCCTAGCGATAGTGAAGTAGAAGAAATTACAACGGTGTTTGAAATGAACGCGGCGCGAAAGGTTCGACTTTTGCGATTAAGGCAAAGACGAATGACAGGGGCGGCGGTGGAAAGCACAAGGGCGGAACTTATTGAAGCCGAAGCGGAAGCGGCGCGCTGGGCGGAATGTGTGCGACTCCCCGTTGAGCGACGGCGTTTGATTTTGGAGAACGAGCGGCTAAAAAGGTTGCACAAACAACGAAGCAAAGAAGCGTACCTTGACGGACTTGCAGCGGAAAATGCACGGCTGGCGGCGGAACTTCTGCAAGAACCTGGCGCATCGGCGGAATCCCCGATAGAGCGGGTGGAATGGGTGAACTTTAAGCCCATTCCCGGCGTGACATATTCGCAATACGACACAGTAAAACGTTATGTATGCCTTGCAGAGGACAATCCCGCTTTCCGCTTGGGAATACTCAAAGGCATTGGGTCGCTTTCGCAAGACTTTGACACAAAGGAACTCATAACCTTTGCAATGTCAAAGGGCTGGATGCTCACCCCGGCGGGCTTTGACTGGGCACGGGATAACGGGTTGCTGGATGCGGGCCGAACATCGGCACCCGTGGACGCTGGACAGGCGGACAACACACACAGCGAAGCGAAAGCGAAAACACCGGCACCGGTGCCCAACAGAAAGAGCAACCGGGGCCGCATTCAACTGACACCCCAACCGCTGAAATGGGCAGACGTGACAATCTTCCCGCACTCACAAAGAGCCGACGGGGTATGTGTTCGCGTGGCTGGCGGGAAGCGGCAAGGCATTTTTGTTACGGCGGCGGAATTGGGATTTACAAATATGAACGGGAAAGAGAATGCTCTATGGGAGGTATTTTCTAAGGCCATAGGTACGGAACTCGAAGGGTGTGACAGCGTACCCCGCGCATGTATTGCATATGCACCCCCAACCAAGCCTGTAACAACCCGGAAACATGTTTCTGAAATCCGCAAAATACTGAAGGCATACTTCCGGCTTTTGACTGATCCGTTCCCCTCCACTGTAGGCAAGGGCAATCAGTATGAAGGCCGGTGGTTTTCTGCATTCAAAGTAGAGCGGTAGCACATAGCCGCTTCTGGCTCTGCGTTGTGTGTTCCCTTGTGAAAAATTCACAAGTGGTGTGAACAGCGCAGATTTTTTTTGACTTGTCATAGCGGGGCAATCCACACACACGCATGCTGTTCTTTGTGAAATTTCACACCTATAAGGGAAACGGGCGCAATAAGGCCCATAACCTGAAAGGTGAATCACATGGAAAACAGGCTTTTGGATGTGGCGGGCGTGGCGGCAATGCTGGGCATTTCCCAGCGCAGTGTATGGCGGCTTCGGGACTCCGGCAGGATGCCCCCGGCGGTGCGCCTATCGGGCTGCATCAGGTGGCGGGCAAGCGAACTCGAACAATGGATTCAGGCCGGGTGCCCCGATGTGAAGCGCACAAACTGGACACCTCCGGCGGCGGGGTGCGCTGGTGGAGGGCGTTGCCATGCGTAACCCAGACACCGAAGCGTATACCGAACGGGTGTCCATCTTCGCGCCGGGGTGTCATTCACGCTATGCCGGGCCGCACGAAGTACCGGCGTACACCTTTGCGCGGACAGCATGGAGCATTCTGCGGCGGCACCATGACGGGGACATGCTCCGCCGGGTGCCGGTGGACATGGTGCGGCTGTTGCTTTCCAAGCATGCGGCGATTTATCGGAATGACACACCGATTCCCCCGACACGGGATCATGCCCGGCTGGTGCTGGCGTATGGGGCCATGGAAGCGGACGCGGCAAAGGAAGGGGGGTGCTACCGATGAACCTTGCGGACCAGTTCAACAGCACCCCGACAGGCGCGAACCTTGCCGCGGCATTCGATGCGGCGACACCGGCGGAAACGCGGGAACCGATACCAGCGGGTGAATACCCGGCGCGGGCCGTGGATTCCGAACTGGGGCAAAGTGACAAGGGCACCCCGTTTTTCAAGATGCGGCTCGAAATCACTTCGGGCGAACACGCGGGGCGGCGGCTGGCGGCAAAGTGGTATCTGTCCGGCCCGGCAATGCCCTACACGAAGCGTGAACTTGCCGGGCTTGGGCTGGACAGGTTCGCGCAACTCGAACGCGGCGACGTGCCCGGCGGACTGTTGCGGGTGCGGGTTGCCTTGCGGCGCGATGACTCCGGCGGGGCGTTCAACGAAGTGAGGGCGGTGCTTTCCGCTGGCGGCGCGACAGGGCACCCCCAGACCGTGAACACGGCGGCACCCGTGGTAGTGACTCCCCCGACCTCGGAATCGCCTACGGACCCAGTGACGGTGGACGATCTGCCCTACGGGCTGGCGGACGGGGACTTGCTATGAGTACCGGCGGCGACTTCCCCTATGGTTTCCGCGTGGCGGGCGGGCCGCATGAACCCCGGCGGCTGGTGACGTGGCGCAAGGCATGGGCGGCGCACTGTGCGGGCGAACTGGACACAGGCGAAGCCTATCTTTCCGCGTGGACGTATGGCGACGAACTGCTGGCGCACATGAAAGCATCCGGCGGCGTTGCGGGGTACTCCGGGCCGTGTTGGGCGGACTGGGTGCCGATGGACCTTGACGGCACCGGGCCGGACGCGGTGGCGGATGCGTTGGGCCGGACGTGTTCCCTGCTGGCATGGCTGGAAGGGCAAGGGGCGAACCTTGCGGCGTTGTCCTGTTGGTTTTCCGGCGGCAAGGGCTTTCATGTCCTATTGCCAAACCGGGGACTGGCGACGGCACCGGGGCCGGGCTTTCGACAGGCGGCGCGGGCTTTCGTGTCGCGCATCGGACAGGCTTCGGGATGTGTGCCGGACCTTGCCATATACGACGCGGTGCGCATCTTCCGGGCACCCAACACCCGACACGCCAAGAGCGGGCTATACAAGATTCCGCTTCGGGCGGATGAACTGCTGGGCATGTCCGCCGATGCGGTGCGGCGGCTTGCGGTGGAACCCCGGCCCGGCGATGTGCCCGAACCTGGCGCATGGTGCGACTGGCAGATCGGCGGGCTGTGGGGACAGGCAGAAAACGAAGCGAACACGGCGCGGGCCGCACCCGTGGACGCGGCGGCGCGGGTGGACTTGAACCGGGCAACGCTCGAATTCATCCGGGGCGGCGCGGCGAACGGCGAACGGGAACGGCGTTGCTTCATGGCGGCGGCGAACCTTGCCGAACTTGGCGCGGATGAACGGCTGGCGGCGGCGTTGCTCATGCCTTCGGCACTGGATTCCGGGCTGGCACCCGGCGAAGCACGGCGGGCCATTGCGGGCGGCGTGAAGCGCGGTAAAGGCGGTGCGCCATGACAGCGGCACATTTCACACCGGCGGCGGACATTTTCGAGACATGGGCGGCGGACGTTATCGGCGGCAAGCCCCCGGAACTCTGGCGGGTGGGTGCGGGCTTTCATCCGGTGGAACTGGGGCCGCAACTGGTAACGCTGGTGGGCGGCGCACCCGGCGCGGGCAAGACGGCTCTTGTCATGCAATGGGCGGTGGACGCTTTGCGCGGGGACGGTGCGCTTCGCGCCATGGTGGCGAATGTGGAAATGGCACCCCGCACCCTGCTGGACAGACAACTGGCGCGACTGTCCGGACTGGATGCGGCTTGGATTCGTTTCCGCATGCTGGCCGGGCATGAACACCGGGCACGGGCGGGGCTGGACGTGCTGGCGGGCATTGCGGACAGGCTGGCATTTCACACCGGCCCGGCTTCTCTTTTGGACGTTGCGCGAAGCGTGGACGCTTTCGGGGCACGGCTGCTGGTGCTGGATTACATTCAACGCTTCGGGCTGGGCACCGGCGACGCGCAACAGGACAGGCGTGCCGAACTGGACGGCGTTATGGCGCACGTCCGGCGGTTCGCGGATGCGGGACTGGGGGTGCTGGTGGTGTCCGCCGTGTCACGGCAAAAGGGAAAGACCGGCTCGAACTATGCCGGGCTGGGGCTGGCAAGTTTTCGCGGTTCAAGTGAACTGGAATACGGGGCGGATTCCTGCTGGACGCTTGCCCCCGAAGATGAAACGGACAGGCATAGCCCGGTGCGCTTGGACTGTGCCAAGAATCGGCACGGCGGCACCCCTTCCCTGCTGCTGAATTTCGACAGGATGCGGCAAGCGTTCACGCTGGCGGACGGCACCGGCGGCGCGGCACCCATGCCACAACCCGCACCGGCACACCCGGCACCCGTGGCGGCGGATGCTTTCGACTTGGGCGGGGAAGGATATTCCGAAGATGACGTGCCCTTTGAATGATGAACCCTACACGGTGCCCGCACCCGGCGAAGCGGCGGCACCCGTTCGCACACCGGAAGAACTGGCGCAACAGGCGGCGCGGCGCAAGGCGGCGGACGTGAAAGCGAAGCGCAAGGAAGATGCGCGGGCACGGTGGACGCTGTTGAACGGCTTCATTGATGACGGCATGGCCGGGTTGAAACCTTCGGATGCGGCGGTGTGGTTCGCGCTGTTCCGCCATGCGCGGGCGGACGGCGCGGCAACCGTGGCACGGGCACGGCTGGAAGCGATAACGGGGCTGGCGTTGCGCACCGTAAAGGTATCGCTTCGGCGGCTCATTGCGTCCGGCTGGGTTGAACGTGTAAGACGCGGCGGGCCGTCCGGCGGCATGGCCGTTTACCGGGTGAAACACCCCGGAAAGGTGGGGTAATGATTGCACCCATGTGGGGTACTCGTTGCACCCCTATACAGTATTCTCTACAAGAGAATACACACCCGCTTCACCCTTGCGGGTGTACGGGTGAAAGGACGGGGACGAAAACACCCCTTGACACCATACGCCAAAGAAGATATACTTATACCTATGGATACCATGCAAGACACCCTGAAAAAAGCGCTTTCGGACAGCGGGCTTAGTGGATATGAACTCGAACGGCAAACCGGCGTGAACCGTCTTTCGATAGGACGCTTCATGCGGGGCACTAACGGACTAAGCATGGCACAGGCGCAAATGCTGGCGGACTTTTTCGGGTTGGCACTGCTACCCGTGAAAACGAAACGAACACGGAAAGGGGATTAGTAATCATGGCGCACCTGTTGAAACAGGAATTGCCGTAATTGGCTTAACGAATGCGGCGAAGACCGCAATAGGATACTGCGTATGGAAGACTTGAACGGACTTTCTGATTCGCCCCTACCCCCAGAAGCGTTGCTAGAGATATTAACGGAGCACCAAAAATGGCTAAAGGGCCATGGCGGGAAATGTGCTGAATTCTGTCGAACAAACCTGAGAAAGGCAAACCTGACAGGGGCAAACCTGAGCAAAGCATACCTATACGGGGCAGACCTGAGTGGGGCAGACCTACACGGAGCTAACCTGAGCGGGGCAGATCTGAGCGAGTCAAACCTAAGCAAGGCAGGCCTGACGGGGGCAGACCTGAACGGGGTAGACCTGTTCGGGGCAAACCTGAGCGGGGCAAACCTGAGCGGGGCAAATCTGACCGGGGCAAACCTGAATGACGCAAACTTGACAACCGCACACCTAATCCGAGCAAGCCTAATCCGGGCAGATCTGAGCGATTCAAACCTAAGCAAGGCAGATATGACCGGGGCAAACCTTACCGGGGCAGACCTGACCGAGGCAAACCTGAGCGGGGTAAACCTGAATGACACAAACCTGACAGGGGCAAACCTGAGCAAAGCATACCTATACGGAGCAGACCTGAGTGGGGCAAACCTACACGGAGCAGATCTGAACGGGGCAAAGCTTAAGGGGGCAAAGCTGAAGAAGGCAGTCATGATGCTGTTGGCAAACCTGAGCGGGGCAAACCTGACAGGGGTAGACCTGAACGGGGCAGACCTGACAGGGGCAAACCTGAACGGGGCAGATCTGAACGGAGCAAGCCTGACGGGCGCAAACCTAACCC
>CALDSM010000427.1 GCA_937923585.1 uncultured bacterium | reverse complement strand
GGGAGTGGCGTGATCCGCAATGCGGGCGGCTACGGCGCGGTCGTCAAAGGCGGGACGGGCTGCAAGGTGGCCGGGTGCGATATCACTGGCACCGGGCGTGGCGGCATTGTGCTCGACGGCGGCGACCGCAAGACGCTCACGCCGGGCAGGCATGTCGCGGACAACAACCACATCTGGCGTGTGGCCGAGCTGTGGCAGACCTACGAGACCGGCGTCAACATCGGCGGTGTCGGCAACCGCGTGTCCAACAACCTCATCCACGATCTGCCGCACATCGGTGTTCTGCTCACGGGCAACGACCACACGATCGAATGCAATGAGATTCACCACGTCTGCCTGCAGGGCAGCGACAACGGCGCGTTTTACATGGGCCGTGACTGGACGCAGCGTGGCGTGAAGGTGCAGTTCAACCGGATTCACGACGTGTACGGATTCGGATTCGTGGGTGCGGCGGAGGGCGAGCCGGGAAAATATGTCTATGCGTCGCCGCACCAGTCGTGGGGCGTCTATCTCGACGACTGCACCAGCGGCGTGACCGTGCTGGGCAACCTGTTCTACCGCGTGCCGCTCTGCGGCGTCATGATCGGCGGCGGACGCGACAACGTGGTGGACAACAATGTGTTTGTGGACTGCGTACCCGCGTTGCACATTGACGACCGCTGGGACGCCTACTGCTGGGACTTGATGAAAGAACGCCTGGACGCGATGAACCCCTCGCAGCCGCCCTACAGCGAGCGCTGGCCCGAACTGCTCAAGATGGGCGACGACCCGCGCAAACCGGCGAACAACCAGTTTGTGCGCAACGTGGTGGCCTACGCTCGCGACGATTACCGCGGCCTGAGCACGACCAAGCCCGGCTCCGCCGAGGCGGTGGTCTACAATCTAAGCCCCTTCGATCCGGAGAGCACGGTGTTTTCCTCCAACATCATCTTTCATCCGACGCTGCCCAAAATCTTCTGCCGCAGTTACAAGAAGGACGACGGCGCGGTGATTGAGTGGATGGCCTGGAAGGACAGGGGTTTCGACAAGGACAGCGAGCTGGCCGATCCGCGTTTCATGAACGCGGCCGCGGACGACTACACGATGAAGCAGAACTCGCCCGCGTTCAAGATGAAGGACCTCAAGGCCGTGCCCGAATGGCGCATGGGCCTGTACAACGATGAATTCCGCGCCTCATGGCCCCCGCCCAAACAGGAAATCAAAGACGAAAGCGCGCACAGGGAGTGGACCGTCGCGCCGGAGTGACGAGGGAAAGGGCCGCAATGTCTTAGCCGAACGGAATAGCAAAACCACGCAACGAGGCATGTGTCTTGGCATGCCAACTTGATGTGAGAGATCAAAACAGGCGACAAATTTGGAGTGCGGCGGCAACGACACCGCTTTGGCTGGCATCTTGTGAAAACGCTGTCCGCAGTGTACCATCAGCCAAAGCGGTGCCGTTGCCACCGCACTCCAAAATGTATGGCTTGTACTGACGGAGACGGATACATGCGCGCGACCTTCTTGTTGGTGGTGATTATGATGGCGGCCGCGGCATGGGCCGCTCCGGACCTGACGCCGCCTGCGGCGTTCGACGTGAACCAGTTCAGAGATCCCGAGGCGGTGCTATGGCCGGGCTATTTCTGGCTGTGGAACGCGCCGCTCGACCCGGACACGCTGCGGGCTCAACTGCGGGACATGACCGCGCACGGCGCGCGCAGCGTGTGCATGCTTCCCATGCCGCACGGGTTCCGCCCTGATTCGACCAACAATTCACTGGATCCCGACTATCTGACGCCGGAGTATTTCGACCGGGTGCGCCTTGCCGTTGAGGAAGCAGCGCGGCTGGGTATGAACTGGTGGCTCTATGATGAGGGCGGCTGGCCCTCGGGCCAGGCGCTGGGCAAGGTGGTCGAGGGGCATCCCGAATTGTGCGTGCAGCGCATGACGCGCGAACGTGTGGAGACATCTGCCGGGTATGAAGTGCCCGGGGACGCCTTTGCCCTCATCACCGAGAGCAGCCCGCCGCGCAGTTTTGTGCCGGGCGACATATTGAAAACTTCCGGCGAGGCGGCATGGCTCTATCGGGTCCAACAGGAGGGGCGTCCCAACCTGCTGAATCCGGAAGCCACAAAGCGGTTCATCGAACTGACGCACGAGGGATACCGCCGGGCCCTCGGCGATTACCTGGGCAAAACGGTGCGTTTCACGTTCACCGACGAGCCGGGCGTGCCCAATCTCGACGTGCCCAAGTCGATCCCCTGGGTGCAGCAGATGGGCGCGCGCTATGCGGTGCGCGTCGGCGGTGACATCATGGCGGTGCTTCCCCGGCTGTTTGAAGAGCCCGGACCTGACGCGTCCCCGGCAGTGTCAAAAGCGCGCATTGACTTCTACGACCTGTGGACGGGCCAATTTCGTGATGCCTACTTCGGGCAATTACAGGACTGGGCGCACGGCGTGGGGATGGGTTCGGGCGGGCACCTCAACGGCGAGGACGAGACGCTCAACGCCGTGCGCTACGGATTCGGCCAGGCACTGCGCCAGTTGCGCGCGATGGACATGCCCGGCGTGGACGTGATCTGGCGGCAACTGTTCCCCGGCCAACCCAACCCGAACCATTTTCCCAAGTATGCCTCCAGCGCGGCGCATCAGAACGGCACCCGTTTCGCGTTCACGGAATCCTTCGCCGTCTACGGCAACGGCCTGACGCCCGCGCAGATGAAATGGCTTGTGGACTACCAGTACGCGCGCGGGCTCAACGTGCTCGTCGGCGCCTGCTATCCGCTCAGCACCCGCGACCACCACATGACCGGTGAGCGCCCGAGTTTCGGCCCATGGGACCCGTTATGGGACCACCTGCCGGGTTTCCATGCGTACACGGCCCGGCTCGGCTATGTGCTGTCCATCGGCAAGCCGAAGATCACCACGGCGTTGTACTATCCCGCCCGCGACATGTGGGCTTACGGGCTGAAGGCCACCGACGCCGCCGATACGCAGGACCAACTCGCCGCCGCGCTGCTGTCGCACCAGTGCGATTTCGACCTCATTGACGATGACCTGCTCGCCGCCGCAAAGCTGGAAGGCGGCGCCGTGGCCGCGGGCGCCATGCACTATGACACCATTGTCTGTGGAAACGTGCGGTGGATGCAGCCCGAATCGCGCGACACGCTCCTGCGCTTCGCGCAGAACGGCGGCAGGGTGCTGTGCCTTGGCGCCGCGCCCGGCACGGACGGACAGACCGGTGTCGCCGGAAGTGCGTGGCAGGTCTCTGCCGACGTGGAAACCCTGGTGCGGCACGTCACACCCACCGTTTTGCTCGACCCGCCCACACCGGGACTGCGCGTCGCCGCGCGCGACACGTCCGGAGGCGGCATCATTGCCTTGTTCAACGAAGCGGGGGAGACCTATGCGGGAACACTGGCCGCCGACACCGCGCACGCCTGCGCCCTCGACCCGCAGACCGGTACCACGACGCAATGCGCTGTGGCCGACAAACGCCTGCCGTTGCATCTCGAACCGGGTGAGAGCCGCGTCTTCTTCCTGGGCGATCAAACTCCCAACTCCACACCACCACCGCAACCCACCGACGACACACTGCGGCTCGACACAGACATGACCGCCACACCCATTCGGCACCACATTGTGGGCGAACACGACTTCGAAGTTGTCCCCCCCGACAACAACAAAGCCGTACCCTTCGCGCAGGCCACCGCATGGCGCGACTGGCTCGGCGGGGATTTCTCCGGCGAAGTCGAATATCGTGTCACCTTCGACCTGCCTAAGTCTTGGGCCGACACCCCTCTTCAACTGGAGACAGGTCCCATCCAATATGCCGCCACCGTACTGCTCGACGGCAAGACGATGGGGCAGATGCTCTGGGCACCATGGCGGATTACGCTGCCGCCCATTCCCGCTGGCAAACACGAGATCATCCTGCGCGCAGCGAACACTTTAGCCAATGAACTGACTTCGGAACGTGTAAAGAAATCTTGGGCGGAGAAGAAAGGTCCCGGCTGGCCCAGTCCGTACCACGCGCGCACAATCGTCTTCGAGCAAGATTCCCGCGGCGGGGGCATCGAGGGACCGTTGGTGTTGCGGAGAATGGCGGCAATTACGAATTGAGAATTACGAATTACGAATTGGAGAATAGGGCAGAAGAGTATAGGAGGAAGATGGACATGAAGGAGAATGTGATTCAGGAAAAGAGCTATTCGTTTGCGGTGCGGATAGTCCGGCTGTACAAGCACATTTCCACATCGAAGAAGGAGTTTGTGCTTACGAAGCAGGTGTTGCGAAGCGGAACAAGTATCGGAGCCAATGTTGAGGAGGCCATTGGAGCGCAATCCCGCGCTGACTTTGTGTCAAAGATGTCCGTAGCCTATAAGGAGGCCCGGGAGACCATATATTGGCTGCGTCTCCTCAGGGACACGGAGTACCTGACCAAGACCGAATTCGACAGCATTTATGCCGACGCGGAAGAACTCTGCCGTATCATAGGGGCCATCCAAAAGAGTACGAAAACCGCCTCTTGGCGTCGCCCAATTCGTAATTCGTAATTCTCAATTCGTAATTATTTCTTCGGCTCAGGGCCGAGCACGAACTTGAGCGTCCCGCCGTTCGCAATTTCTTCATGTTCAACATACGTGCGGTCAAGCGGCTTGTCGTTGAGCGTCACACTCTGCACGTAGCAGTTCTTGGGCGACTGGTTCTCTGCGATAACCGTCAGCTTTCCCTTGCCCAATTGCATCTCGGCCCTGTCGAACAACGGCGCGGCCAGTTCATACCGTGTCGTTCCCGCGATGGGATAAAACCCGAGCGCGTTGAACACGTACCACGCGGATAACGTGGCCGCGTCGTCGTTGCCCGCCAAGCCGATGTAGTCGTCGGCGTGCATGTTGTCGCATATCCAGCGCACCCACTTTTGCGTGAGATCGGGGCGGCCGACGTGGTTAAACAGGTAGGGTGCATGCACGTAGGGCTCGTTGCCGTGCCAGTACCAGGGGCCGGGATTCCACGCGCCCAGACAGTATCCTTTGGTGTTCTCGAAATACGCCTCCAATTCGCTCAGGAAGTACTCGCGGCTCTTGAACAGTGAAATCAGCCCCTCGGGATCAAAGGGTACGCCCCAGCGCCATTGCTCGGCACTGCCCTCCACGTAAGCCTCTGCAAACTTCTTCTTGTGGATGTCGTCGAAATACGTCAGCAGCAGCGGCTTGAACTCCATGAAATTGCCCCTGGCGTCCCTGGGCTGGAAGTACTGCGTGGCCGGATTCCATGTGTTGCGGTAATACTGCGCGTGTTCGGCGAACAACCGGGCGTCTTCCGTCTTGCCGAGCGCATTGGCCAGCAGCGAGATGGAGTTGTCCTCCCAGGCGTATTCCAGCGTGCAGGCCACCGCCTTGTCCATCTTATCCGCCGGACAATAGCGGTACTGGAGATAGAACTCCAACCCGTCGCGGTCACCCGCGTTAGAACCCGCCGCCTTGCCGTGCAGCGCGGTCTGGCACATGGCCTGGTAGGCGGTCTCAATATCTATGTCGCGGATGCCCTTGAGGTATGCCTCGGACACGGCCACATCGGACGGGGTGCCGAACATGCTGCCCGTATCGCCGCATCCGGCGGGCCAGCGGGGCAGACCCCTGTCTATTTTGGCCATCTCAATGAGCGACACCATCATGTCGCGCTGGTCCGTCGTCGCAATCAGCGTGTACAGCGGATGCGTCGAGCGGAAGGTGTCCCAGAGCGAAAAGTCCGTGTAGTAATTGAAGCCGTCCTGCCTGTGGACCTTCTTGTCAAACCCGACATACTCGCCGTTGATGTCCGCAAAGCGCGTGGGCATCTCGAAGCAGCGGAAAAGCGCCGTATAGAAAATGCGCTGCTGGGTCGCCGTGCCGCCGTCCACCTTGATGGATGCCAGCCGCTCTTCCCACGCCTTGTTCGCGACGGTGTATACATCATCGAACGACTTGCCCGCCAGTTCGGCGTCGAAGTTCAGCCGCGCGTTGGCCTCGCTCACATAGGAAATGGCCAATTGGAACTCGACCGTGCGGTTGGCGGGGTCAGTCGCAAAGGACAGGTCTGCGCCGATGTCCTTTCCCGCCGCCTGTTTGCTGCCCGGCTGCACCTGCTGTCCCTTCCAGGTTCCGTAACCGGCGATGGGCCGGTTGAAGCGACCCACAAAATTCAGGTTCAACCCGCCATCTGTGTTGATCACGCCGGAGACTTCACTCTTGTCGGGGTTGATGACAATATGGCCGTCGAAGGGGTCTTTATTTTCCAGTCGGCTGGACACGTCCAGAATCAGGTGCGCCGGCTCGTCCTTGCGAAAGGTGTACCGGTGGAATCCGCCGTGCGACGTGGCGGTCAGTTCTGCCAGCACGTCGTCCTTGGTCAGTTCCACCGCGTAATAGCCGGGGAAAGCCGTCTCGCGGCTGTGCGAGAACCGCACATACCGTTTCTCGCGCGGCAGGCTGAGCAGTCTGCCCGACCGCGATTCCACGGTTGGCAGCACGCGCAGGTTGCAGCCCTTGTGCATGCCCGTTCCGATGAACCGCGTGTGACTGAACCCCAGCAGCTTGTTGTCGCCGTAATAGTAGCCCGATGTGTTCAGTCCGTTCCTGTTCAGGACCATGCATGCCGTGTCCGGACCGAGCCGCACCATGCCGAAGGGCGTCATGGCCGCGGGGCCGTTGTGCGCGCACACATAGAACCAGCCGCCCGAACCGCTGAAGGGGTTCACCTTTGCGCCCAGCGGGCCGGGCGCCACCGGCACCGGCAGTTTGCCCGGCGTCTGCCGGACAATGTTCAGGTAATACAGCCGCATCGAGACGACAGAAGCCGCCGGAACAAGAAAAATGATGGCCAGAATAATGGCCACCACCTTAAGGATCTTCTTAATCATGGGGACTCCTGATTCGCGCTTTTGGCGCTTTGAGCCATAGATATCTTGTGTGGAGTGCGGCGGCAGCGACGCCGTTTTGGCTGACGCGCCCGTGACCCGAGCGCCGCTGGTATAAGTCCGTGTCAGTCCGTGTGCGTCTGTGTCAGTCCGTTCGCACCCTGCGGGAAGAGCCTACTCTACTCGCCTTCCCGCAAGGGAATCACGCAGCGGAACCCCAGCGTCTTGAGCTGGGTGTCGGGAAAGAACCCGCGCCGGCAGGTGGTGGTCAGTTCCTCGGCCGGCGATGCCCAACTGCCGCCGCGCGCGGTGCGTTTGGGCGCTTTTTCCGCGCCTTTTGGGTCGCGCCGGAAATACTGGTAGGGGGCGTAGGGGTCCATGGTCCACTCAAACACGTTCCCCGCCATGTCGAGCAATCCCTCGGGCGTGGCGCCCTCTTCATGCATCAGGGTGTACGTGGGCAGGCCCAGGTTGTTGTCATAATTGCAGCGGTTCCGGTCGGGAGGCAGGTTGCCCCAGGGATAACGCCGGTTTTCCTGTCCCCGCGCGGCAAATTCCCATTCCGCCTCTGTGGGCAGGCTCTTGCCGGCCCAGTTGGCATAGGCCAGCGCCTCGTGCCACGAGACGCCGACCACGGGCTGGTCGTTGCCATGGACTTCGGTGTCCTCCCAGAACTTGGGCGGCGCCGCGGCGGTGTCCTTGAGGTAGAGGGTGTACTGGCCCACGGTGACCGGCGCCCGGTCCATCCAGAAAGGCCCCACATGGACCTCCTCCTCGGGTGCCTCCTCGCGGACGGCATTGCTGCCCATCAGGAAGTTGCCGCCCGAAAAATGCACCATGTCCTGGGTTGATCCCTGCCTGCCCGGCGTCTGCGCCGCACGCGTCGTCGTTTGCCGGTATGCCGTGTCATAGGCGTCGCGCAGCGCCTTGCGGAAACTCCGCGCGTCCTGCCAGCGGTCCTCGCGTTCCGCCGCCAGCGCGCGGTAGGCCACATCGAGCAGGGCGGGGGCCACGTCGCGGCGGCAGTCCTCGATGTGCCAGGGCTCCTCCACCGGCGAGCGCAGCGTGAGCAGTTCGCGCAGTACCAGGCCGACGGCGTACAGGTCGGCCCGCAAATCTATGGGCTGCAGCAGGCGCTGCTCCGGCGCGGCGTATTCCAGCGTGCCGACCACCTTCCGGGGCTTGGGGCGTCCCGGTTCCGCCGCCGCGACCGACGGGTCAGCCGCGGCCGCTATGGCCAGCCCGAAATCGAGCAGTTTCACGCGCTCATTGGACAGAACCATGACGTTCTCGGGCTTGATGTCCCGGTGGACGACGTACTGGTGCGCGTATTCCAGTCCGGCAAGCATCTGGTCAACAATGCGTACGGCATAGCGGATGTCCGTGAGGCGCCGTTCCGCGCGGTGCCTGCGAAGGATGTTGCGCAGGGATTCGCCCTGGATAAACTCCATGGAGATGTACAGGATGCCGTCCGGGGTGAAGTTGATGTCATGCACGGCAATGATCTTGTCATGGCGCAGGCGCCGGGCCACCTGGGCTTCCTGGAGAAACAGGCCGCGCGCCCGCTCGGTCTGAAGCAGGCTTGTCCGCATAAACTTGAGCGCCACGGACTCGTTGACCAGGGTGTCGTGCGCCCGGTAGACCGTTCCCATGCCGCCGCGGCCCACGGGCTCCTGGATAACATAGCGTCCGGCCACACGATCGCCCGTGACGTAGTTGAACTCGCCGGACGGATCGGACGCAGGCTGGGGTGAAGCGGTCCCTATGGCTGGCGTGTCAAAGGGGGTGGTCATGGGCGGCGGGGTTTCCAAGTCCTCGGGGGGCGCTGCGGAGACAGCCGGAACCGTGAGCGGCTGTCCGCAGCCGAAACATATGCCCGGTCTGCCTTGTACAGTGGGGGGCACGAGTATTTGGAGTCCGCAGTGCGAACAGGTCACCACAATCATGGGTACAGCCTAGCGCGGGGAAACCGTATAATACAAGTGCTGCGCGGGAAAATGCTTGACTGTTTCGGCGGCTGACCCTATAGTTCAGCCCTCGGATGGCATGGAGCATGCCGTGGTTCGGCAAACGGTCCGCACGCGGACCGTGCAGGTCGGCTCGGGTGCGTCAAGAATCGCTTTTGGAGAGCAAAACATGACTGGTTATACGCGCCGCCCGGATTCAGGGCGCCTGGTGGGTGGTTGTTGCATCGCGCTGGCGGCGGTCCTCGGACTTGTCGCGCCGGGCGCACAGGCGGCCGCCACAGCCACGCTGGAACTCAATGTTCCCTCCAATGTGGGGGATGTGGCCGAAATGGGCATCAGCCTGGACTACGGTGACACCGCGCCCGCGGTGGTCATAGTCTTCGTCGCCTTCGACAACATGCGGCTGGCGCCCGCCACGGACTATTTCGAGACCGTGCCCGTGGACTCGCATGGCAATCCGGTGCGCGACGATGACGGCAATGTGCAGGCCGTGCTGTCCTCGGTCCTGCCTGCGCCGGAGGTGGCGGCGGCGGGAAAGACGGTGGATGTTGAGTATCACGCCACGTTCGACGACAACGTCGCCCGGGGCGGCATCGGCATCGTCGTGGCGGGAATCAATGCCGAACCGTTGCCGAAGGGTGCCATCCTGACGGTGGCGTTTCGCGTGCTCAGCGGGAACCAAAGCCGCGACGTGGTTCCCGTGTACGGCGTGGATGCGGGCCATCCGGTTATCATTAATGGCGCAGTCGTGGCGTCCTCCGCCTCCGACGCGCAGGCCTCGAAGATTGACATGGCCGTGGCCGACGGCAGCATTGCGCTGGGTTGTGACCGTCCTGTGGCCCCCACGGGGGTGACGGCCAGCCAGAACAGAAACGACCGGGTGGATGTCGCCTGGACCGGTGGGGCCGGCCTGGAATACCGCGTGTTCCGCTCCGCCGGCGCGGACCCCCTGTCGGCGCAGGCGCTGGGCGACGCATGGACGACCGACACCACCTTCCAAGACGTGACGGCCGAGGCCCCTGCCGTGATCAGCAGTCCGGGATGTTTCAAGAAGGGCGTTTACCGGACTATTCCCTGCAACTACTGGGTGAAGTCACGCAATGTCGGCGGCGGTTGTGTGAGCGACGCCAGCACTCCGGCGGCGCAGGGCTGGAGGGCTGCCTCCAAGGCGGCGGTCGCCGCAGCGGCTGCATGGCCCGCGCGCGACCCGTCCTCATGGCTGGTGTTTGCCGCCGTGGCGGGAATTATGGCAGTGTGTGCGCGCCGCGCGCGCCGTTGCGAATAGCGGCACGCGGAGAGGCAAAAGCACATGCATCCTTTAATGTTCAGCATTGGCACCCTGCACTTTCATGCATACACGGTCATGTTCGCGCTGGCATTTCTCGTGGGGACACTGCTGCCCGTCCGGGAAAACTTCAGGCGCGAAAAGCCCTTTCCCGTGACCACCATGGGCGGCGTGTGGGTGTTCTTCGGCGCCCTGATCGGCTCCAAAGTCTACTGGTGGCTGCAGTACGGCAAATGGGAGGAATGGGCCACTTTTCTCTTTAACGGCGGGTTGGTGTTTTACGGCGGGCTGATTGGCGGCGTGTTGGGGGGGATTGCCTACGTGCGCTGGTGCCGTGCACCGCTGGGTCCGGTGGCGGACCTCGTGATGCCCTATGTGGCGTTGTCCCACGCATTGGGCCGGCTCGGCTGTTTTCTGAACGGTTGCTGTTGGGGCTCGGTTACCAGCCTGCCCTGGGGTGTCACCTACCCCCGGACCGGGTGGGGGGCCTATCACGAACAATTGATGGAAGGTTTGATTAAAAAGGGGGCCAAGTACCCGTTGCCAGTGCATCCCACACAGGTCTACGAGGCTTTGGGATGCGTGGCGATTTTCGTGGCGCTCCGTTTCCTTTACAGCCGTCAGAAAGGCGCCCCCACGGGCCTCATTGTGGCGTTGTACATGC
Organism: uncultured bacterium; assembly: GCA_937923585.1. GTDB lineage: Bacteria > Hydrogenedentota > Hydrogenedentia > Hydrogenedentales > CAITNO01 > CAITNO01. The sequence goes on along the minus strand of CALDSM010000427.1, from coordinate 17,955 downwards.
TGTTCTACGGCATGCTGCGTTTCACCACCGAATTCTTCCGCGGCGACAGTGCCCACCCATTGCTGGGATTGACCGTGTCGCAGCTGGTTGCCTTCTCCCTGATGCTGGCGGGGCTGGCGGTGCTTGTGTGGCTTCGTTTTCGCAGCCAGAGGCGTGAAGAGTTTCCAGCGGAACCGCTAACGTCCACGGAATAGTTCTCACTATTATGGGTTCATGCAAATCAATATCCCCTGTCTGTGGGCTTCATTTTTGTTCCTTTCGCGCATGTGCAAATATTTAACGAGAAGCCGGAGTTTCTTGGGTTTCAAACAGCCAATGGGGCAACTTTTCTCTTTATTAGCGTATTTTACACCGGAACAAGCCTCCAGTTTTATGAATATGTGCAATGAATAGTTGCTATTTTCCGGCGAATAATGTGTTGACATGCCGGGAAGGCGTGCGTATAATGAAGCATTGCAACGCTGGGTTAGCGCGTCCATTTTCTGCGCGTGCGGAATAGAATGCGTCCGAATCGGCGTTGTTACCACTTGTAGCGGAGTGTGTGCGTGAAACGCGTCTTGAAAAGAAAAGGGACACGTCTGAAACCGTTGAGTGCAACGTTGCTGAAGCAACTCCAGTAGCGTGGGGATAAGCAGGCAGACAGTCAACCATTAGGAGAGACACAGCATGGGGACACAGAAAAAACTAGTATTGGCGTCAGTAGTCAGTATGATGCTTGTACTGGCCTTCATGGTCGGATTTGTTCCGTCTCATGACGCCGACCAGACCGGGGCTACGGCTTCGGACGGCCGGGTGGACATGGCGGGACTGCTGGACATGGTCCTCGGCGACAAGGCGATCACGGCCATAGTGCCGGCATCGCCCGCCAAGGGGCTCACATTCACCACGCCCGTTACCAACTATCAGCAGCCGTACATTCCGGTGTCGCTGACTTCCGCGGCGACGGGGACCGGCGGTGACGTGTTTTACGTCATTGACCCGGCGAACGCCACCGGCTTCAACATCGCCGACAACGGGCTTCCCTTCTGGGGCGGCGAGACGGACCAGTTCACCGGCCCGGTGCTTCCCCCGACCTTCCCCGGCTCGTTTGACCTCGGTTCCAGGGTGCCGGCGACGCCCGCCCTCACCAATTACGCGATCAACGCCATCGCAAACATCAACCAGACCTACACCAACTATGAGGGCTTCGCCAATGCCCTGTATTACGGTGTGACAAGTTATCCGGCGAACCAGGTGCTGGTTGACCTGGACGCGGTTCCGGGCGCGGCTGACGCAAACGGCAACGGCCTGCCCGACGCCCTCGGTTCTGCCAACGGCGGCGCCTGGATTGCGAACGTGAACCTTGCGCCGACCGGCGCGCCGGAAGTGCGCACGGCTGTGGTGCGCGACCTCAGCGCGCACGCCGCCGGGGACACCGCCATCGTCATCCCGGTTCAGCCCGGACTGAATGTCGAAGTGCCGACCCGGCAGGAACTGTTTGACGCAGGCGTTATCGGCAGCACCGACCTGGTGTACGCCATCGTGACCCTGACGGACGACCTGAGCGGCGCCATTGACGGCGATCAGGCTGCGCGGCAGGATTGGGCAAACCAGGTGCTGGCCGGCGCCCCCGGCGAGATTATTCCCGGTGCCCCGGTGGTGCAGATTGCCTTCGTTGCCCTTGTTGGCGGCGTGCCCACCCAGCTCAACGATCTGGGCGGACTGTCTGCCAAACTCAGCCTGACCGGCATCACCGACCTCGCCGCGAATGCGGACAAGGGCGTTGCGGTGTGGGGCGTCCATGTGGCGACCGACGGCCATGTTCTTAGCCAGGCCACCGACAATCCAGCGGATGCATGGCACATCGGCGACGGCGCGCCCGTGGTTGACTACCTGAACGGCACCGTGACGGCCGAACTGTCCACCTTCTCGGCGTTTGTTCCGGTCTATTCGGAAATTCGCGTCACGGACATCGATCCCAAACTGATCCCGGCCAACATCCCCGACTTCACCGTTCCGGTCACGCTGACGGGTATCTTCCCGACCGCCATGGCCGCCAACGTCTATGCCGGCCTGACCGCCGACGAGGCCGCCGCCAATTACAGCGTTGTCGTTGCCGGCGCGCTCACCGCCTTCCGCAGCGTGGACACGGTTTACACCGGCCCCGGCGGCGTTGAGGATCACACCCCCGTGGCGGTGACGGCGCTCAAGACCAACCCGCTCGTGCCCAACAAGATGTTCCTGACACTGAGCAACATCACGGTGCCCGGCAAGGCGACCTTCGTGGACGTCACGGTCAGCAGCACGACCAACCCGGGCAACAGTTTCACCCTGACCGCGACGCTTGAAGTCGCCGTCACCGGCGAGATCACGCTGACGACAAGCGGTTCGGGCACCGGCACCGTGGCGCTGACGCCGCCGAACGGTTCGCTCACGCTGTCCGACAGCACGGTCATTAACTTCCCGGCGAACACCTATCTCGCCGGTGCAACGGTTGCTGCTTCCGCCACACCGACGGGAACATCGCTCTTTACGGCCTGGTCGGGTGTGGCAACAGGCACCATCAATCCCATACCCTTCGCGGTTCCGGCCGGCGCGTCAACCCTGGATGCCCAGTTTGACCTCCCGGTCGTCAACTTCCCGCTGACCATTGTTGCGCCCGTTAACGGCGCGATCACCGTGAGTCCCGTCCAGCCGGTCGGCGGCTATCCCGCCGGAACGGTGGTGACGCTGACGGCCGTTGCGGACCCGGGCTTCCAGTTCAACACGTGGACCGGCAGCCCCGTGACGCCCATCAACGCCACGCAGGCCACCATCGTCATGAACGCGCCCAAGTCGGTGGGAGCCACCTTCCTGGCCGTGGCCGTGACCAAGCGCCTCACGCTGACGGCGAACACCGGCGGCACGGTTGCCGCGTCTCCGCTCGGCATCGGCGGCGGCACGCTGTACAACGTGAACGACCCGGTGACGATCACCGCGACCGCGGCGTCCAACTACCTGTTTGACCGCTGGACTGGCGCCAGCGCGGCCACCCTGATCGACGTGACCAACCCCGTCCAGAACATCACGATGGACACCGACAAGGAGTTCGTTGCGAACTTCCGCCAGGTGCTCAACGTCACCGCGATCCTGCCGAACAGTGCGTGGATCTTCGGCGGCGTGGTTGCCAGGGTCAGCGGTACGGGCCTCGGTGTCGGCACGAAGTTCACTCTCGGCGGCAAGGATCTTTACGGGTTCAACGCCGCGGGCGACGGCTCGGCCATTGACATCGTGATCCCGCCGACGGACGACCGTTCGGACAACGCGCTGGTCATCACCACGCTGACGGCCTCGCAGGGCGGCGCGACCACCCCGGCCATTCCGTTCACCTACAAGCGCTACTTCGAGAACACGGCCACCGGCGTGAACACCACGGCGTTCATCCTGGATGCCCCGACGGTCGAGAACACGGTCAAGCTTGACACGGGCGGCGGTGACATCACCTCCGGCAACGTGATCATTCCCGGCCTGAACACGAGCGCCGCGCAGGTGTACGGCATCGTGCTTGACCAGAAGCTCACGGTGGCCGCCGCGAAGTCCACGACCGCACCGGTGCCTGCGGGCGACCTCTCCGCGAGCCTGATTGACGACGCGGGAACGCCCGTGGACGATACCTACAACTTCAGCATCTTCCTTTACACGGCGGCTCCCACCAAGGCGACGACGCCGCCGGCCCAGAACGCGATCTATGTTGACGCCACTGCCACCCTTGCTGCGACGCTTGGCCAGGGCGCGGATGCCCAGGGCATCCCGAACGCCGGCACGGCCATGAAGGTCACGCTGCCGCTTGCGGGCAGCGGCGTGAACTACGCCGACGTGCGCACCGGTCTGGCCATGTGGGGCATCGAGGCGCAGTACGACTACGCCAGCAACGTCGAGTCCTTCACCGACCCGAAGGTCGAGGAATACCAGTCCGAACTGCTCCTGAACGAGGTTGACCCGAACCTGGCCGTGACGACCCCGGATGCGGATCAGCCCGACCAGATGCTCAAGGCGCGTGTCTACAGCCTGAACGGCTTCGGCCTGCGCAAGGGCTGGGCGCTGCCCGCCGACATCGCCGCGGGTGTCCGCCTGGCGAAGGTTGACGGCGCGGCGGTCAGTGGCGCGGGTTCCGGCCCGAAGGCCGGCGGCACCGTGCTGACGCTGGTCAGCCCGAAGGGCGGCCTGGGCTACGTGGACCGCATCGTGATGCGCGCGCCGGCGAAGTGCTTCGGCAAGCTCGGCGGCACCGCCACCCAGACGCTGTTCGTGGCACAGCCCGGAACCGACGAGTACGTCTTCGAGTTCAAGACGCCCAAGAGCGGCAAGGCCGGCGTGGTGGACATCGTTGTCTACCTGAAGTCCAGTCCGGAAACGCCCGCAGTGGTGTTGGACAAGGCCTTCGAGTACAAGGCCAAGTCGGTCAACCTCACCCCGCTGCTGCTGATCCTGCTCGGCGTCGTGCTGGCCATCATCGGCATCGCGGCCGGTGTTGACAGCGGCGGCGACGGCGGCGGCGGTGGCCCGTGCTTCATTGCCACGGCAGCCTACGGCACCCCGCTGGTGGCGGAGATTGACACCCTTCGCGCCGTGCGCGACACCTACCTGCTGGACAATGCGGTCGGTTCCGCCTTCGTGGACGCCTACTACCGCGTCAGCCCGACGATCGCCGACGCGGTCGCCCAGAGCCCCGTGCTCGCCGCGGTGGTGCGGCTCCTGCTGGTTCCGGTCATCTTCTTGGGCAAACTTGCCCTGCTGATGCCGGCTCCGATGGTGTTGCTTGCTCTGGCAGTGGGCACCATGTGCTTCCTGCGCCGCCGGTCACGCGGGCGCGCCTGAATCGGGCACCGCGTAGATTAACGCCTGAATGACATGGGCGGGAGGCTCCGGCCTCCCGCCCATTGCTTTTCTCCTGGGAGTCACGCATGGTTGTGCTGTCAGTTTGGCGACATCGGTCTTGGTGGGGCCGTCCAGTCTGGAAAGCCATGCACGGAATTATTGACTCTTTTGTGTGTTAAGGCCAAAAACACGAATTGCGCGACAGGGCCACCTGTTTTTTCCCTGTCGGCAATGGATGGGCCGCTAACGTTGTTATAGTCAGTGACTTACATGTGCGGAAACGCGAAACAGCGTTTGACTGGTCATGAAAAGTAATGCTAACATCTGTCGCTTGTCTGAAAGACCATAGTTGCTGCATGAAGTTGCAGGGAGGTATCTCACCCATGAACATCAAGATTACCGGACGCCACATGGAACTGACCGACGCGCTCAAGGTGTATATCGAGAACGCACTCAGGAAGGTGAAGGTTCATTTTGACAGGGTTATTGACGTGGACTTCGTTCTTGACGTGGAGAAGCACCGGCACATTGCCGAAGTGAACCTCCACGCAAACGGTGTGCGCATCCACAGCAAGGAAGCCTCGTCGGACATGTACGCCTCGGTGGACGCGGTGCTGGAGAAGCTGGAGAAGCAGGCGCGCAAGTACAAGGACCGGATCAACCGCCACCAGCCCCGGACCGCCCGTGAGGAGCGTTCCTATGGGTACGCAATCATCGCCATGGAGCCGACCAACGGCAACGGCAGCCATGCGGAGGAGTCCGACGAGAAACACCTCGTGGTCAACCGCGAAAAACTTTCCATGAAGCCCATGAGCGTCGAAGAGGCGGTCATGCAGCTTGAACTGGTGGAGGACCCATTCATCGTCTTTGCCAATGCGGAGACGGCGCAGGTCAACGTCCTCTATTCCCGGGGTGACAAGACCTACGGGCTGATCGAACCGGAGTTCTAGGATCCGCACGGGGACGATCTGACACAGGGCATCCCTCCTCCGCGGCTTTCCCGGGGGGAGGGATGCACGCCCGAGCAGGAGGCGAGCCGATGGACCTGAGCAGGCTGAAGGTCAAGCGCAAGCAGTTTATTCCCGTGTCGCGCATGCTCGAACACATGACGCAGGACCTTGACTTTGAACTGCTCGCCGGCTTTCAGGGGATTGAAAGGCCCGTCTTCTCCTGGGACGTGAACCGCCCCGGCCTCGCCCTGAGCGGCTATCTCGACTACTTCGCCAACGACCGCGTGCAGGTGCTGGGCAACACCGAAATCCATTTCATGGAGCGGATGCGTCCGGCCGAGCTGGCGAACCGGCTGAACAACATGTTCTCCTTCGAGATCCCGGCGTTTGTGCTTTCGCGCAACCTGATGCCGCAGGCCATCCTGCTCGACATGTGCAACCGTTACGGCATTCCCGTGCTGCGCTCGACCATGAGCACCGACGAGGTGATCAGCCGGATCATCCTCTATCTCACGCAGGAATTCTCGCCCGAGACCATCCTCCACGGCACCGCCGTGGATGTGTACGGCATAGGCTGCCTCGTCGTGGGCAAGCCGGGCATCGGCAAAAGCGAAACAGCCCTCGAACTCGTTGAGCGCGGCCACCGGCTTGTGGCCGACGACATGGTGGAGCTCAAGCGCCGCCGGGCCGACTACCTCTACGCCCAGACCAACCGCACCGTAAAGCACTGCATGGAGATCCGCGGGCTGGGCATTATAGACGTTCGCGCGTTATACGGGGTCGGCAGGGTCCGGAATTTCAAGCGCATCGGCCTTGTTGCCGAACTTGAAGAGTGGGACGACAAGGCGGCCTACGACAGAACGGGCCTGCTGGAGCACCACGTGGACATTATTGGCGTCAGAATCCCCTACATGCGCATTCCCGTCCGTCCCGGGCGCAACGTGGCCATCATCATCGAGGTCGCCGCGCTGAACCAGCGGCTCAAGGAGATGGGTGTGCATACCGCCCGCGACCTGAACGAGGACATCATGCGCAACAACCGGGGCCAGGGCGGATGAACATGCCCGATTCGGAAGAACGATTCACGGAAGGACGGGCGCAGGAGAGACGGATCAGCCTCATTTTCGGCTGCCATGCGCATCAGCCCGTCGGCAACTTCGGGTTTGTCTTCGAGCAGGCCTACGACCTGTCCTACAAGCCCTTCCTGGACGTGCTGGAACGGTTTCCCGCCGTCCGCGCCGTCCTCCATCTCACCGGACCGCTCTTTGACTGGTTCGAGGAAAACCGGCCCGAATTTCTCGACCGTCTTGCCCGCATGAGTTCGTCCGGACAGATCGAAATCATGGGCGGCGGCTACTACGAGCCGCTGCTGTGCGCCATTCCCGAGCGCGACGCCGTGGCCCAAATCACGCGCATGCGCGAATACTGCCAGGCCCGGTTTGGCCGGGCGCCGCGCGGCATGTGGCTGGCGGAGCGCGTGTGGGAGCCGCAGATGGCCCGCATCATGGCGCGGGCCGGTGTCGAATACACCGCCCTCGACGACACCCACTTTCTGTGTTCGGGCCTGCGCCCCGACCAGTTACACGGCTATTACATGACCGAGGACGAGGGGCTTGCCGTCAAGGCCTTTCCGATTCTGGAGAAACTGCGCTATCTGGTGCCCTTCCATCCGGTGGAGGAGACCATTGCCTATCTGCGCGAACTGGCCACGGAGGACGGCGGCCGCTGTGCGGTGCTGCACGATGACTACGAGAAATTCGGCGTGTGGCCCGGGACGCACGGCAGCGTATACACCGAGGGATGGCTGGAGCGGTTCTTCAAGGCGCTCACGGAAAACAGCGACTGGCTTACCACCACGACCTATGCCGACTACATGGACCGGACCCCGGCCCTGGGCCGCACCTATCTGACCTGCGCATCCTACGAGGAAATGATGGTCTGGGCGCTGCCCACGCCCATGCAGCGCTCACTGAATGAGGCGCGCGCCCGGCTCAGGGAAGACGCGGGCCTCCACCAGCAGGTCGCGCCGTTCCTGCGCGGCGGATTCTGGCGCAACTTCCTCGCCAAGTACGACGAGTCGAACAACGTCCAGAAGCGCATGCTGCGCGCAAGCAACCGCCTCGACCGGCTGCGCGCCGCGCATGCGGCCGATTCGCGTTTTGCCGACGCGGGACGGTTCCTCCACCAGGGGCAGTGCAACTGCGCCTACTGGCACGGCGTTTTCGGCGGGCTGTACCTCAACCATTTGCGCACGGCCCTGTACGAATGCATCATCGCGGCGGACAACGCCATGGATGCCCTGGAGAACCGGGGTCAGGATTATGTGGCCGTCGGGCAGACGGACTTTGACGGCGACGGCAACGACGAATGCATTCTGGAAAACGCCTCACTGGCGCTTTTCATCAGCCCCACCGATGGCGGCTCCCTGTTCGAGGCGGACTATAAGCCAAAACCCTTCAACCTCCTGAACACGCTGACCCGACGGGACGAACCCTACCATGACCTCCTGCGCAAAGGCGCGGTGCAGATAGGCGATGAGGCGCAGGGCGACCTGAGCATCCACGAGATGGTCAAGGCCAAGGAGAGCGGGCTCGACAACTATCTTGTCTACGACCCATGGCGCCGCGTGTCGCTGCGGGACCGTTTTCTTGACGGGTCGGCCACGCCGGACACCCTGTGGGGCAGCCGCGCGCGCGAATACGGTGATTTTGCCAGGGGTGTCTACACGGCCGCCTGCGACGGGAACGAAGTCACGCTGGCCCGCAACGGTTTCGTGAACGGGGACCATGGCCCCGTTTCGGTGCGCCTGTCCAAGACCCTCCGCCTTGCCGCGGGTGAATCCGCCGTCGAAATCCGGTATGATATCCAATGTGACGGCGTGTGGCCCAGTGGTTTGCATTTCGGCGTCGAACTTGCCGCCAACCTGCTTACCGGCTCCGCGCCGGACAGGTATTACCGGTCTGACAGCGCGGACTTGGGGCGCGCGATGCTCGGCACGCGCGGATGCCATGACGGTTTGTCCCACATCGCGGCCCGGGATGAATGGCAGCGGTTGGAGTGCGGGTGGCGGTTCTCGAAACCCGCCAGGGTTCACCGTTTCGCCATTGAGACGGTGAGCCAGTCCGAAGGCGGCCAGGAGCGGGTGCATCAGGGATGCGTGGTTGTTCCCGTCTGGCGTTTGGACCAAACCGAAGCCGGTTTGTTCTCCTGCACGGTGCGCATGGAAATAGCGCGGTTCTGAATGCGGAACCGGTTTGGGCGGATGGAGAGGACATGGAAAGCATGACAGAAGTAACGGAAGAGGTGATGGTGGTGAACGCGCTCGGAATGCACGCGCGGCCCGCGGCCGCGCTGGTGCAGACCACGCTCCGCTTTGAAAGCGAGGTCCACATCAACTTCCGGGGCAACACGGTGAACGGAAAGAGCATCATGGGCCTGCTCACGCTGGGCGCGGCCCGCGGCAGCCGGCTCTCCGTCACCTGTTCCGGTCCCGATGCCGAAGAGGCCATGGCCGCCGTGCGGCAGATGTTCGCCTCCGGTTTCGGGGAAGACTGAAGGACACAATGGAGTCCCCTTCGTGGAGATAAGCCTGCATGGCATAGGCGTGTCGCCGGGCATCGTCATCGCCCCCGCTCTGGTCTTTCTCAAGAGCCGGTGGGAGGTGCCCCAGTACGACATTGACAGCCCGGAGCGGGAACTGTGCCGCTTTGACCGCGCCGTGGACGCCTCCCGCGAGGATCTGGTCCGCCTGATCCGGCAGACCACCGAGGGGCTGGGCAAGTCCCATGCGGACATCTTCTACGCCCACCTGATGCTGCTCGACGACGTGGCCATCCATGAAGAGGTGCGCGAGCGCATCATCGCCGACAGGAAGAACGTCGAGCATGTGCTCGACGGGCTCGCCAAGCGCTATGCCAAGGCCATGGAGGCCGTGGACGATCCCCGCTTCCGCGAGCGCACCGCCGACCTGCTCGATGTGACCGACCGCGTGCTCGGCCACCTCATGCATGTCGAGAAGCCCAACCTCAAGTCGCTGCCCCGGCCGAGCATTGTGGTGGCCCACGAACTGTCCCCCTCGGACACGGCGTCCATGGACATCGAGAACACGCTGGGTCTGGCGATGGACGTGGGCAGCGCCACCTCCCATTCGGCCATTCTGGCGCGCGCCCTTGAAATACCGGCCGTCGTCGGCGTGCAGTATCTGAGCAGCCATGTCGCGCCCGGCACCACCATCATCATTGACGGCACCGAGGGCTTGGTCGTCATCAATGCCGGCGAAGAGACCATTGCGCGCTATCGAAGCGCCCAGGCGCGCTTTGAGGCACGCCGCGCGACCCTGCTCAGCGCGACCGAGGCCGGTCCGTCCCGCACCCGGGACGGCGTCGAGATTCTCACCCACACCAACATCGAGCTGCCCATCGAGATACCGCACAGCCTGAAAGTCAACGCCGGGGGCATCGGCCTGTACCGCACCGAGTTTCTCTTCCTCAACCGCACCGAGGTGCCCAGCGAGGAGGAGCAGTATGCGGCCTATTTGGAGGTGGCGCGCGCGCTGTCCCCGCTTCCCGTGACGCTGCGCACGATTGACATCGGCGGCGACAAGCTGGCCTCGCACCTGCAGGTGCTCCCGGAAGACAACCCGCAACTGGGATGGCGGGCGGTCCGTTTTTGCCTTGCCCGGCCCGACATCTTCAAGCCCCAGCTGCGCGCCATGCTGCGCGCCTCGGCCCACGGCAATGTCCGCATCATGTTTCCCATGATCAGCGGCGTTGAGGAGCTCAGGGACGTGAAGCGCGTGCTCGATGAGGTCCGCGCCGACCTCGACGCGGCGGAAATTCCCTATGACCGCGATGTCAAGGTCGGTTCGATGATCGAGGTGCCCTCGGCCGTGATGATCGCCGACCTGCTGGCCAAAGAGTGCGATTTCTTCAGCATCGGCACCAATGACCTCATCCAGTATTCGCTCGCGGTGGACCGCGTGAACGAGAAGATAGCCCACCTCTACGAGCCGGCGCACCCCGGCGTGCTGCGCATGATCAGCCGGGTCACCGCCGCGGCGGTTGCGCGGGGCATTCCCTGCGGCATCTGCGGCGAGATGGCCGGCGACCCGCTGTACACGGAACTGCTGCTCGGCCTCGGCGTCACCTCGCTGAGCATGGCACCCATTGTGCTTCCGGTGATCCGCGCCGAAATCGCATCCATCCACATGACCGACGCGCGTCAGGCGGCCATTGAGGCGCTGGGCATGGCCACCGCCGGCGAGGTTAAGGAAATGCTGCGCCGCCGCGCCGGGGCGCGGGGCACCCTCGACGATTACCACGACGGCGCCGGGGAGGGCTGAGGCGCAGCCGCACCATGACTACCCGTCCCGAACCGCGCCAAATCACCATTCTCGGCTCGACCGGCTCCATTGGCCGCAGCGCCCTGGAGGTGGTCCGCCGCTACCCGGAAATGTTCCGGGTTCGCGCCCTGGCCGCGCATTCCAACGCCGACATGCTCCACGGGCAAATCCAGGAGTTCAAGCCCAAATCCGTTGCACTGTGCGATGAGGTGGCCGCAGCGCGCCTGCGCGCCATGAATCCCGGATGCCCGGTGCTTTCAGGACCGGACGGACTCAGTGAAACGGCCGCAATGCCCGCGGATACGGTGCTGTGCGCGGTGGTGGGGGCGGTGGGTCTCGCCCCGCTGCTGGCGGCCGTGGACGCGGGCAACCGCGTGGCCGTGGCGAACAAGGAGCCCTTTGTGATGGCCGGCCGGCTCATCATGGAACGGGCGCAGGAGCGGGGTGTCACGGTGCTTCCGGTCGACAGCGAGCACAACGCCGTGTTTCAGTGCCTGCAGGGGCACGACATCGGCGATGTGCGCTGCATTCACCTGACGGCCTCCGGCGGCCCCTTCTACGGCATGCCACGCGAGGCGCTGCAATTTATCACGCCGGCCCAGGCGACGCGCCACCCGACCTGGAAGATGGGGGCGAAGATCAGCGTGGATTCGGCCACGCTCATGAACAAGGGCCTCGAAATCGTGGAGGCCATGTGGCTTTTCGGGCTGCCGCAGGACCGCATCGAGGTGGTCATCCACCCCCAAAGCACCGTCCACAGCATGGTCGAGTTCAACGACGGCAACATACTCGCCCAGCTTGGCGTCACCGACATGCGGACGCCCATACTGTACGCGCTTGCCTGGCCCGACCGCGCGCCCGCCCCCGTGGCCCGGCTGGATCTGGCGGCACTCTCGGGGCTGACCTTTGCCCGGCCCTGTTTCGACGAGTTTCCCTGCCTGGCGCTGGCGCGCCGGGCCGCGGCGGAGGGGGGCACGGCAACCGCCGTGCTCAATGCCGCCAACGAGGAGGCGGTGTCCGCCTTCTGCGGGGAGCGGCTTCCGTTCCTCGAAATCGCCGGGGTGGTGGCCGAAGTGTGCCGCCGCTGCCCGGCAGAACCGTCCCATGACCTTGCATCGGTGCTCGGTGCGGACCGCCGGGCGCGCGCCGCGGCGGCCGAAGTGATCGCCGAAATGGAAGTGAAAACAAAATGCTGACCATTGTGCTGCCCTTTCTGCTCAAGCTGCTCATCTTCCTTGCAGTGCTGAGCCTGCTCGTCTTCTTTCACGAATTCGGGCACTTCTTTGCCGCGAAGCTCTGCGGCATCTACGTCAAGCGTTTCAGCATCGGCATGCCGCCCCGCGTGGCGGGGATCAAGATAGGCGAGACGGACTACTGCATCAGCGCCATCCCCTTCGGCGGCTTTGTGTGGATGGCCGGGCAGGAGGACGTGCCGCTCTCCGAGGAGGAGCGCGAGAAGGAATTTGGCGGTGTGCCGGAGCACCGCTGGTTCGCCAACAAACCCGTCTGGCAGCGGCTGATCGTGCTGGTCATGGGGCCGCTGATGAACCTCGTGCTGGCCGTGCTGCTCTACGGAATGATTGCCGTGGTCGGTGCTGAGGTTCCCGAGTCGGAGGTCATGGCCCGCGTGGGCGAGGTTGCCAAGGACTCCCCGGCGGCGGCGGCGCCCATGTTCCGAATGAGTGGCGACGCCGTGCCGTCCGTGGCGGGCGCGCCCGACGCGACGGGATGGCAACTGGGCGACCTGATTGTGACCGTGGACGCGAAGCCGGTCACAAACATTCAGGACCTCGCCATGGCCGCCCTATTGGGCGGTCCCGGCAAAATGCATGATGTGGTCCTCGAGCGGGAGACCGAAAAGGGCGCGCACGAGCGGTTCTTCTCCCGGGTGAAGCCCAAAATCATCGACAAGAGCAAGTATCCCCGTTTTGGCGTGGCCTCCTTCGACACGGTGGTTGTCGGCGACGTTACCGCGGGCTCCCCGGCGGATGCCGCGGGACTTAAGAAGGGTGACATTGTGCGCCGGGCCGACGGGAAGCCGGTGCCCTTGACCAATTTCTTCGAATACTTCGAGAAACTGCCGGAGGGGGGGCAGGCAACGCTCGAAATAGACCGCGCCGGGGCGCCGATGACCCTGACCGTCAAGCCGCGCACCGTGGGCCGCATTCTGGGCTTGGCAGCGGTGGGGGAGATTGGCCGGGACGGCGCGGAAATCATGGACAAGGGGGTGCCGGTGGTTCGCTTTATCCTGCCCGAATTGGCCGAGAAGACCGGCATTAAACGCTTGGACCAGATTGTCGCAGTCAACGGGCAGCCCGTCACACCGCAGGTGATGCAGGACCTCGTGGAGAAAAGCCCCGGCGGCAAAGTGGAACTCAAGATTGCGCGCCCGGCGGTGATGTTTGGGCTCATTCAGAAGCCGGAAACCAAGACCCTGTCCGTCGCGGTGGATGCCGTGCGCGACATTGGTGTGGCGCCGCAGCCCCGCACCGTCTTCAAGCGCTACTCGCCGGTCGAAGCGATTCCCCGGGCGTGGCAGGAAAGCTGGCTGGCCGTCAGCCGCACGGTGCTCACGCTCAAGGGGCTTGTCCTGGGCGCCATCAGCCCCAAGGATCTGGGCGGGCCGCTCATGATCTACGACGTGACCACCAAGGCGGCGGAGGCCGGCTGGGACTGGCTTCTCAGAATCACGGCCTTCATCAGCGTCAACCTGTGCGTGTTCAACCTGCTGCCGCTGCCCGTGCTCGACGGCGGACAGGTGGTGATAAACGTCGTCGAAAGTGTCCGCCGCAGGCCGCTGAGCGAGGCCTTCCTGATGCGGTTTCAGCAGGTCGGCATGGTCATGATTCTGGCGCTCATGCTGTACGTCACGTTCAACGACGTGGTGCGCAAGGTGACGGAGATGATACCCTGACCACATCCCCCTAAATCCCCCTTCAAAGGGGGACTTAACCGGAGTGTTCCGAGAGAGCAAGAGGAGATCTTATGAAGCGCATTACCTGCAAGTTTGGGGGCAGTTCCCTGGCCGACGCCGGCTGCATTTGCCAGGCGCTGGGCATCATCCGCGCCAATCCGGAGCGGCGCTTCATCGTCGCCTCCGCGCCGGGCAAGCGCACCGCGGACGACAAGAAGATCACCGACCTGCTCTATGCATGGCACAGCATTGCGCGCCAGGGGCTGGACGCATCGGAGCCGCGCCGCATCATCGAGACCCGTTTCAGCGAGCTGGCCGGCGAGCTGAAGGTGACCTTCGACATTGATCGCCATCTCCGCGAAATCGCCGAACTGGCGGGCGCGTTCGAGGCCCCCGACTTCATGGCCTCGCGCGGCGAGTACCTGAACAGCCGTCTCATCGCCGAGGCGCTGGGCGCAGCGTTCGTTGACCCGGCGGACTGCATCAAGTTCAAGTCCTCCGGCGAACTCGATCCTGCCAGCTATGATCTGCTGGGCGCGCGCCTGCAGGGGGAGGGCCTGTTTGTCGTCCCGGGTTTCTACGGCTCCATGCCCGACGGCGCCATCCGGACCTTCTCGCGCGGCGGCAGCGACGTGACCGGGTCCATCGTGGCGCGCGCGGCCAAGTCCGAGATGTATGAGAACTGGACGGATGTGACGGGCTTTCGCATGGCGGACCCGCGCATTGTGCCCAATGCAAAACGCATTGAGGAGGTTACGTACAAGGAACTGCGCGAACTGGCGTACATGGGTGCCACCGTGCTGCACGACGAGGCGATCTTCCCCGTGATCACGGCGGGCATTCCCATCCACATCCGCAACACGAAGGACCCGGACGCGATCGGAACCATGATTGTGCCCGAGCGCGAGTCGCACGCGCCGGTGTGCGGCATCGCCGGCCATGCCGGGTTCACGATGATCAACATCGAGAAGACGCTGATGAACAAGGAAAAGGGATTCGGCCTGCGCGTGCTCTCCGTGTTTGACGAGTTTGGCGTGAACTGGGAGCACATTCCCACGGGCATAGACACCATGTCGCTGATCCTGCGCGACCAGGAACTCAAGGGCAATGCCGACGCCATCATGGAGGCCCTCCAGAAGCGGGTCAGCCCGGATGAAATGACGATTACGACCGGCCTCGCCATGATTGCCACCGTGGGCCAGGGCATGAACCACCATGTGGGCGTGGCTGCGCGGCTCACCGCGGCGCTGGCCGAGGCGAGCGTCAACATCCGCGTCATAGACCAGGGCTCGTCGGAAATGAACATCATCATCGGCGTCGAGGAAGGCGACCTCAAGGCCGCCATTCAGGCCATTTATGAGGCTTTTGACTCGTGGTCCTGACCGCCCCGCGGAGCGGCCGTGACGGGAGCGGCGATCCGGAATGACAAACCAGCGCGACATCAACCGGGCGGACGGCCCCCCAAACGGGGACGTGCCGCCCGACTGGTATGCGGCGGCGTTCGGCGAACTGTATCCCGTGATCTACGCCCACCGCACCGCCGAGTCGGCGGCGCCCGAGGCGGAATTCGCCTGCGCGCAGACGGGGCTGGATGCGCGGGACTGCGCGCTCGATCTGTGCTGCGGCACCGGCCGCCACATGGTTCACCTCTCACGTCTCACGGCGCATGTTGCGGGCGCGGACTATTCGCCCGCACTGCTGCGCCGCGCGCGTGTTGTGCTGGGGGGGGAGGCAATCCTCGTCCGCGCCGACATGCGGCGGCTGCCCTTCCGTTCCCAATTCGACGTGGTGTTCAACTTCTTCACCAGTTTCGGGTATTTCGCCGATGAGGAGGACAATCGGCGGGCCGCGCGCGAAATGGCGCGGGTATTGAAACCGGGGGGACGGTTGTTCATGGATTACATGAACGCCGCGCACGACGTGCCAAGGCTCGTGGCGCATTCTGAACGCGACGCGGGCGGCAGGCGCATTGTCGAGCGGCGCGCCTACGACGCGGTTCTCCGTCGCGTTAACAAGACCATTGAGGTGCTGCGGGACGGTTACGTCGAGGCCCGGCTGGCCGAGTCGGTGCGCGCCTACGAAAGAAATGAACTCTGCGCACTCCTGGAGGACGCCGGACTGCGGGTGCTTCAGACCTTCGGCGCCTGCGACGGGCGCGTGTTTGACGCGGGTGCGCCAAGGCTCATATTGTTGGCGGCAAAGAGACGGGACGCATGACCAAGCTCTGCATGGACTATATCGCCGGAAAGCCGGAAACGCGCGCGTTGTTCGGCTGTGAACCGGAATCGCTGGCGGCGCAGCCGCCCGCCGGACGGCCCTGGGATGCGCCGCTCGCCGAAGCGATGCGCACGCTCCAGCCCAAACTCGGCCTGGAGCGCCGCTTTGCCGGCGATGAGCCGGTCATCATCACGGGCCAGCAACCGGGCCTGTTCCTCGGCCCCATGTACACCCTGTACAAGGCGGTCACGGCGGTGGCGCTGGCGCGGCGCGTCCGGGAACGGCACGGCATCGCCTGCGTTCCCGTCTTTTGGGTGGCCTCGGAGGACCACGATTTCGACGAGGTGCGCTGGTTCGCCTACAACACTTCTGACGGCCGGTTGGTGCGCGAGTTCTACACGCCCCGCGACGGCAACGGCGAACCCGCGGACATTGCCGGGCTTCCCCTGCACAAAGTCCCCATTGACCCTGAGCTTTCAAAGTTTATTGAACAAATGGTGGCGCATGCGGCCGGTTCCGATCAGACCGCCGCGGTGGCGGCCCTGCTGCGCGGCACGCTGGCCGAGGCCGCATCGGTGTCGAACTGGTTTGCCCGGCTCATGGCCGCGCTGTTCAGAGACACCGACCTCGTCATTTTCGCCCCGCACATGCGCACGGCCCGCGTCGCCGCCATGCCCGTGCTGCGCAGCGAAATCGAATCGCCCCTGGCATGCACCGCGCTCCTGGAAAAGAGCGCACACCGCCTGGAGTCGCTCGGATACACGCCGCCCATTCTCAAGGCCGCCAACGCCTGCAATTTCTTCCTCATGGTGAACGGGCGGCGCAGGAAGGTTGTCTTTGAAAGGGGGCGGTTCATGCTACCCGAGGAGGACGGCCAGACCCTTTCACAGGAGGAAATGCTTGCCCTGCTGGAGACCGCACCGGAACGCTTCTCGCCCAATGTGGCGCTGCGTCCTGTCGTGCAGCAGGTGCTGTTTCCCGCCGCGGCCTATGTGGCCGGACCCGGCGAAATCGCCTACTGGGCACAGTTGAAACCCCTGTTTGACCATCACGGCGTTACCATGCCCGTGGTGTGGCCCCGGTCGCGCGCGGTCCTGATTACGCCCAAGGACCGGCGGAGGCTGGCTTCCTGCGGGCTCACCGTGGATGACCTGGCGCTTCACGAGGAGACGCTGCTGCGGCGTGTCCTTGCCAACGCGCCGACACCCTTGTCGGGCGCGGCGGCACATCGCCGCGCCGCGGTGGACGCCGAACTGGCGCTGCTGGTCCAGGAACTGGAACAGGCGGCCCAACCCGGCGCGGCGGCGCTGGCGGAACAGTTGCGGAGTCTTGCCGCGCGCGGATTTGAGCGCATCGAGAACAATCTGGTGACGAGTGATATCCGTCGCGTGGAGGAGGCCAGAAAACGGCTGACCGCCCTGCGCAACCGGCTGGCGCCCTTCGGCAAGCCGCAGGAGCGGGTGCTGTCCCCCTTCAACTACCTTTTCTCACAGGGGCTGGGCTTTGTGGACAGGCTTCTGAACGAACTGGACCCGGAGGATTGGCGCATACGGGAGGTTGAATGGCTATGAACGCAGAACACACTGTGGACGTGCTGGCCGTTGGCGCGCATCCCGACGATGTCGAACTGGGATGCGGCGGGCTGCTGCACAAACTGGCCCAGGCCGGGAAGCGCGTCGGCATTCTCGACCTGACCC
>CALDSM010000426.1 GCA_937923585.1 uncultured bacterium | reverse complement strand
GCCGGAGGCGATTCAGCAGAACGGCATCCGCGTGGAGCCGGTGCGCAGAATGGCGCTCGGCGACGAACTCGTCGTTCCGGGACGGGTCTCCTACAACCTAGAGCAGATGGCCCACATCGGCACGCCCGTGCAGGGCCGCGTGGCCGAGGTGAAAGTGAAACTCGGCGACAGCGTCGCCAAGGGTGACGTGTTGCTGGTTATTGACAGCCCCGCCCTGGGCGAGGCGCAGAGCGATCTGCTTCAAAAACGGACCCAGGTGGAGGTGGCCGCGTCGGCGGCGGAGGTGGCGCAGACGGCGGCGGCCCGCGCCAAGCGGCTGCTGGAGGGCAAGGGCATCGCACTGGGCGAATTCCAGCGGCGCGAGGGCGAATACAAATCCGCGCTGGGCGCCCAGAAATCGGCGAAATCCGCACTGACCGCCGCCGAGAACACCCTGCACCTGTACGGCGTTACCGACGACGAGATCAAGCAACTGGTTGCGTCGGGCGAGGTGAACCCGCGCTACACGGTGCGCGCCCCCATGGACGGGCAGGTGGTCGAGCGCGAGGTGACCATGGGCGAGGTGGTCGGCCCCGACCGCGACGCACTGCTCAAACTGGCCGACATGAAGGTGCTCTGGGTGCTTGCGGACGTGCCGGAAAGCCAGGTCCAGCGGTTGGTCCTTCACGCGCCGGTAACCGTGACCATTGAGGCGTTCGCGGGGCAGTCATTCCCGGGCACGCTGGCGTACCTTGCCCCCGAACTGAACAAAGAAACCCGCACGGTCCAGGCGCGCGTGGAAATCGGCAACGTTTCGGCGCCCATCAGCCCCGGCATGTTCGCACAGGTGGGCATGGTGTTTGACCGCGCGCCCGGCCAGGCCGGCACGGAAGTGCTGGCCGTGCCGGAGGCGGCCGTGCAGACCTTCGAGGGTGGCCCAACCGTGTTTGCCGAAGTGCCGGGCGAGCCGAACACCTTTGCGTCCAAGCCGGTCAGGGTGGGCCTTTCCAACGGGAAGATGATACCGGTGCTGGAGGGACTGGAAGAGGGCATGAACGTCGTCGTGGAGGGCGCGTTTCTAGTCAAGGCGGAGATCGCCAAGGGCGAGATGGAGGGGAAGACATGCAGCGGACACTAATTCGCGCGGAAGAAGCCGTCCCTCGTATCCCTCGTTCCCAAGTTGCACTTCGCTCCCCTGGGAACGCGAATCTCCCGATTCGCAGACGCGGGAAGAGCGAATCAGGAGATTCGCGTTCCCAGGACTCCCGGAGGTGCCTGCCATGCTGAGCGGTGTGATCCGACTGAGCATCCAGCACCGGTGGCTGGTCCTGATGCTGACCGCCGCCGTGGCGGTGCTGGGCTTCTTTGCGCTGCTGCGCCTGCCGATTGACGCGGTGCCCGACATCAGCAACAAGATTGTGCAAATCACCACGGTCTATCCCGCGCTGTCACCGGCGGAGGTGGAGAAGCAGATTGCCTTCCCCATCGAAACCGCGCTGGCCGGCGCGCCCGGACTCAAAAGCACCCGCTCGCTCACGCGTAACGGGTTCGCGCAGGTGGAGGCCATCTTTGAGGACGGCGTGGACATCTACTTCGCGCGGCAGCAGGTGCTGGAACGGCTGGCCGAAGCGCGGGAAAACATGCCGCCCGACGTGGAGCCGCGCATGGGCCCCATCACCACGGGCCTCGGCGAGGTGTACGTCTATGTGGTCGAGTATGAGCATCCGGAGGGAAAGGGCGCGGCCTTGCAGGCGAACGGCCCGGGATGGCAGCAGGATGGCAGCTATCTTACGCCCGAGGGGGAACGGCTCGCGACGGAGGTCGAACAGGCCGCCTATCTGCGCACGCTGCAGGACTGGCTGGTCAAGCCGCAACTGAGGACCGTGAAGGACGTGGCGGGGGTGGACACCATCGGCGGCTACGAGAAGCAGTATCTCGTCGAACCCGACCCGATGAAACTGGTCTCCTACGGCCTGACCATGAGCCAGCTTGCGGAGGCGCTGGAGCGCAACAACAACAGCCTCGGCGCGGGGTTCATCGAGCACAAGGGCGAGTCTTTCGCGGTGCGGGCCGACGGACGCGTGCGCGACGCCG
>CALDSM010000425.1 GCA_937923585.1 uncultured bacterium | reverse complement strand
CCGACACCGCCGTAAATGTCAGGTAGGTGGCCGGACGTGACAAAATGTCGAGATCGTCTGGAAGCAACGGCGAGAGGAAGACCACCTGCAATGCGACGCCGCCCGCCGCAAAATCATAGACCGTGCTCGTCGCGTTCACTGTGAGCGCCCGCTGTTCCATCGCGGGCGCATCCTTTGGGTTCGGCCCGGCAAAACGGTAGGGCTTGCCGTCAATGCGGGCCAGCCCGCACAGGGCGTTGACCTTGCCCGTCCAGTGCCGCGACCAGTTGTCCGTGAGTTTGTCATCGAAGGACCACACGCTGAAATAGGGGTCATGGGTAACCAGCGGCACCGCGGGCGGCCGGAAGGCGGGCGCGGCATCGGTTGCACCCAGCATCGCACCGATGGTCACTGCAAGAAAAGTCATGGTCATCATGGGCGGTCTCCCGTCATTTTGGTGTCGGTTCGTGTCTATACGTTGCCGAAACGGCGCCTATTCCAATTCGTCTTCCACCCCCGGCGTGGTGTCAGCCGGGTCATATATCACCTCTGCCAGGGCCAGGCCCTGCGGCGGGGCGCAGTGGCTGCGGAAGGGGCCGCGCGCGGCCAGTTGATTGTCTATGAATTCGGGCTCAAAGCGTCCGCGGGCCACCTCAATGAGCGTGCCGCAGATGTTGCGTACCATTTTGTAAAGGAAGCCCTCACCGTGAAACTCCAGGCGCCAAAGGTTTGGGTGATCCACCGGGCCGGCCCATCCGCCGGGCTTGAGTGTGATGTCGTACACCGTGCGGACGGTGGTCTTCATCTGGCTTCCGGTGCTTTGGAATCCGGCGAAGTCGAGCCGCCCGATGAACTTGGGCAGGCAGGATTCAAGCAGCGCCAGGTCCACCCCGTAGGGCACATGCCAGGCGAAGCGGGCCGCGAAGGGGTCGGCCTCGCGGCCGAAGTCGAAGGCGTAGACATAACGCTTGGCCTTGGCGGAGAAACGCGCGTTGAAGGATCCGGGCGCGGGCTCAATGCTTTCGATGCGCACGCGCGGTGAGAGCATCTTGGACACGGCGTGACGCAGGCGCACGGGCGGTTTGCCCGGCCAGCGGCAGGAGAACGCCTGGCCCAGCGCATGCACGCCCGCATCGGTGCGGCCCGCGCCCTGAATGGGCACGGGCTGGCCGGCGATATGCGCAAAGGCGTCCTCAATGGCCGCCTGCACCGACGGGCCGTTGTCCTGGCGCTGCCAGCCGACGAAGTCGGTGCCGTCGTAGCGGCACACGGCCTTGAGTGTGGTGATGACGGAGTCCATGGGGAGATTGTAGCGGAGGGGGCGGGGGTTGCGCCATGCTGCTGAAACAGTCGGATTGTCTGTACCCAAAGCGACACACCCCCCGGCCCTTCGGGCCACCCCCCCTCAAGGGGGGACCAAGGCGAGGATGAAGCGGCAACTCCAGTCCCCCCTTGAGGGGGGGTGGCCCGAAGGGCCGGGGGGTGTATGTGGGGCTCTCATCGCCCGTGGCGCGCGGACTCTGTGTGCGCGAGCCTCTCAATCAGCTCGCGTTGTTCGGGCGTGAGACAGTTGGGGACCTCAATTTGGATGCGGACTATCTGGTCACCCTTGGAACCGCCGCCAAGCGTGGGAAGTCCCATCCCGCGCAGACGGAACTGTTGGCCCGACTGGGTGCCGGGGGGAATGGTCAGGTGCGCCTTTCCTTTCAGCGTGGGCACGGACACCCTGGCACCCAGCGCCGCTTCGGGGAAGCTGATGTGCGCCTCGCTGACGATATCCTGTCCCTGCCGCTCGAACACAGGGTCCGGCTCCACCTCGACCACAACGTACAGGTCTCCGGCTCTGCCGCCCTTGGCTGCGGAAGGGGCACCCTGTCCGGCCAGGCGCAGGCGCAGCCCGGTTTCCGCGCCCGCGGGCACGTTGACGGTGATCTCGCGCGATTTGCCGTCCGGACCGGCCAGCGAAATCCGGCGGGTCACACCCTCAGCCGCCTCGCGCAGTGCAATGCGGACCCGGGTCTCAAACGAGGCGCCTGTGGCGGCCTCCTGCGCAAACCGTGCACCCGCACCGCCGCCGAAGAGGTTCTCGAAGCCCCCGCCAAACATGGAGCCCAGGTCGAATTGTGAGAAGAAGGATTCAGCATCAAACCCGGGCCCCTTTGGCCCGGCACCGTACTGTGCGCCGGAATAACCCCCGGCTTCCGCAAAGGGGTTGTCCATTTGCGCGTCATACTGCCGCCGCCGGTCTTCCTTCTTGAGGGTGTCATAAGCCTCATTGATTTCCTTTAGCCGCGCCTCATCCTTCTTGTTGCCGCCCGTCTTGTCGGGGTGATACCGGTGGGCGAGTTTCAGGTAGGCTTTCCGAATCTCCTCCTGCGAAGCCGCTTTGGACACGCCCAGAATGTCGTAATAGGTCTTTGTTGTCGTGGCGCTCATGGTCACACTCCTTTCGGACTCATCTATCAACGAAGGAGATGCATGAATCGTGCCAAGGGCGCATGTTTCGCAACTTGCCGTATGACAAGGGATTACAGGCAGGCATGCACATCAACCCCCTCCCAATCCCCGACGGTGCTTTATCGTGAAACACTACTGTGCGGGAATAAAGCAGCCCGCAGAGTCCTTCTCGTAGCGGCGAAGCAACCGCAGATCCCCGTTGGCCTCGTGGATGGCGCAGGCGGTTTCCCGCTCGGAAAGAGTGATCAGGCCAAAAGAGGCATTTTCGCCCCGGTCACTCGGCTTGCGCAAATGGCCTGGGTTCATGGCAATGGCCCCGCCTTCCAGCGCGATGCGGGCGGCGTGCGTGTGGCCGGTGAGCAGCAGGTCCGTGCCGGGACGCACCAGATCAATGTCACGTTCGGCATGGGCAAAGCCGATTCGGAGGCCAAGCACAGTCTCCATGCGGGCCTTGGGCACACGGAAACTCTGATACTCGGGACACCAAAGCCCGGGCACGGCCCACACCGCGTGTCCGGCCATCCCCAACTGGTCCGCATCGGCATAGTCATCACCCAGATGGATGATCACTTCTGCGGCGAACTCCCGCGAGAGTAGGTCCGCAACTCTGTGCATTAGCCGCACGTTGCCGTGCGTGTCGCTCATTACGCCAAGGATCATGTCAACTTCAGACCATGTAGGACAGCCGCCCTCGGCTGTCGGACTGTGATTGTTGCCCAGACTTGTCAGGCGAGGGCGCCTGACCCACATTCTTTGCTTTTGCACAGAAGTATGGCCACACCATCTGTCACCGTCAAGTCTTTGAAATTATACCGTGGGAATTGCGCCACCGCGCCGTGGAGAGTATTATATTATCCGCATAAACCGTCAAGGAACTTGCCATGTTTATTCGTATGTTTTTCACGCTGCTCTGTGCCGGGCTGGCTTTTGCCGGATTGGCGGGCGCCGCGCCTGCCGACGACTCCGCGTCCGTCCCGCCGGGCGGCATGCTGGCCCCCCTGCTGGAAAACGCGAAGAGTGTGCTGGACGGTGTCGAGCAGGCGCCCGCAAAGGACAACACTCCGCCCGAGCCGCCAGCCGACGCCATTGAACTCGACATCAAGCGCTGCGTGGAACTGGCGCTGTCTCAGAACCCGAAAGCGGGCCAGACCGATGCGGACTTGGACGTTCGCGAGGCGCAGGTCGGCATTGCCAAATCGGCGCGCCTGCCGCAGGTGAAGGCCACGGTCGGGGGCGTCTACACGCCCAACCTCAAGACCAACATCGGTGTGCCAAGGTTCCTTGAAACCATCATTCCCGTCAACAGTGTCATGCCCAAGAAGCTGACCGCGTCGGAAAGCATCGGCGTGGAACAGGTGATCTATGCGGGCGGCTCGATACAGGCCGCCGTTCGCGCCTCGGAGTATCTCGCACGCTCGGAGGAATGGAAACGCCGCGCCACGCTGCTCGGACTGGCTTTTGACGCGAAGATCGCCTTCTTTGACGCCCTTGCCGCGCGTGGGCTGGTGGCTGTGGCCCGGGACAGCATTGCCGCCTATCAGCGGCATTATGCCGACGCCAAGACGAAGTTGGAGCAGGGCATGGCCAGCAAGTTTGAAGTGCTGCGCGCCGAGACCGAACTGCGCGCGCGCGAAAGCGACCTGGAATCGGCGCTGACCGCCGAAAACCTGGCGCTGCTCAACCTGCGGCGCGTGCTCGGCATGCCCGGCGACCAGCCGGTGAGGCTGGGCGGGGACTTTCTGTGGAACCCGCTTGACACCCCCGTGGAGACGCTGGTGGACGAGGCGCGCAGGTCACGGCCCGAACTTGCCGCGCTCGATGCCGCCGTTTCGGCGGCAAACGAGAATGTATCGGTGAAACAGGGCGCTTATCTGCCGCGCGTCGCGGCCAAGGCGCAATACCAGGTGCTTCAAGGCAACGGCACAATGATGCCCGACGGCCTGAATGCAACTGTGGGCGCCGAATGGAGCATTTATGCCGGCGGCCGCCGCCGCGCCGAAGTTGCGGAAGCCAAAGCGCAGTTGCGCTCGCTCGAATTGCAGCGCGCAGACGTGGAGAAACTGGTGGAACTGGACGTGCGGCAGGCGCACGCCCGCGCCAACGAGGCCGTTGCGCGCATCCGCAAGGACAAGGCCGCGCGCGCGCTGGGTGAGGAGGGCCTGCAACTCGCCGAACTCCGGTTCCAGCAGGGCGCAGGCATCCAGGCCGACACGCTCGATGCGGAACTGGCCCTCAGCACGGCCGAGACGGCGCTGGTCCAGTCGCTGCGCGGCTATGCCGCCGCGCTGGCCGGGCTCGACAAGGCCGTGGGACGCCCCCCGCTGGGCGCCGAAGGCGTGGTCGACCCCGAACCGCCCAAGCCGGAACAGCCCAAGAAGTAGGACGGGCCAATGGACAATTGATAATGGACCATTGACAATGAATACCGTTGTCTGTCATGTCCATGTCGTCCACAAAGTCCACGCTGTCCTCATCGTCCACAATTTATAGGCGGGTAAAGGGTTTTGCAGGGCCTTGTCCCAGCTTGAGGAACAATTCCATGGGCGTTGCAGTGGTTCTTGCGGTGACGGCTTTGCTGGCGCAGCTGCCGACGGACGGCTCCTGTCTTGAGCGTATGGTCAAGGCGCTTGAGCTCGCCCGCGCCGATATCGGGGCGATGGTGCCGGTGGCGGAGCAGACGGCCAAACTGCTGGCGGACGGGGGCAAACTGTATGCTGCGGGCCAACCGTCGCTCGTGAGCGAGATCACGGGCCGGGCCGGGGGGATCATGATGATCAGGACGGTGGCCGCGGCCGTGCCCGCCGTCGGCGACGTGGTGCTACACACCCCGGAATCCGGCGTGGAACTCCCCGAGGCGTTGCGCAACACCAAGGCAATGGTGGTGGTGTTCGGCTCGGCGGTGCAGGGGCACGATTGGCCGGTATTCTCCAACCACGCCGGTGAGGCCGGCATTTCTCCAACGCTTGCCAACGCCATTCCGGCCTGGATGTTCACAGGAGAGCTGATTGCCGCGCTCACGCGTCTCGGCAAGATGCCCACGATTTACGAGACCATCG
>CALDSM010000424.1 GCA_937923585.1 uncultured bacterium | reverse complement strand
CGAGATCTGATCGTGACTGGAGTTCAGACGTGTGCTCTTCCGATCTTCTTTTTCGGGGAACTCTCGCCGCTTGTCGAACGCGTGGATATTGGCGAAGAGGCCTATGCGCTCCGGGAAGCCTACATGCGGGCACAAGTCGTGGGGCCAAAATGGCAGGCGGATGCACTGCATGTTGCCGCAGCCACGGTGACCGGCTGCCGCGCCATTGTAAGCTGGAATTTCAAGCACATCGTCAATTTCAAGCGCATTCCATTGTATAATGGAGTTAATCAGACAGAGGGCTACGGCCCGATAGCAATTCACACGCCACCGGAGGTCGTGTTCGATGACGAATAGAGTCATAAAAGACTTTGACTGTGTGGAGATGCAGGACCGGGCGGCACTGCGCATCTATGAAGAAACGAAAGACATGACGAAAGAACAGGAACTGGCCTATTGGCGGCGGAAAAACGACGAAGCCCGCAAGAAGTACCCCCAGATGCGCGAGGCCGCACCTGCCAATTCCGCAGCGAAATGAAGCACACCGGCCCGGCTGCCTTTGGGGGCAGACCGTCGGCGGCACATGAACGGAGAATAGTGGACGAGCCCTATTCCTCGGGGAGACAGCACGGGCGCGCATAGGAAAGTCCAGACCCGTCCCCGTGCCGGGGGCGTCGCCAAACGGGCCGGGAGTGTCACTTCAGCCGAATCACCGCCTCCCGGTCGCTCAATGTCCCCGCCGTGAATTCCCGTCCCGGAATAAGCGAGCGCCGCGCGAACGAAGGGTCACTCAGTCCCTGCGTCCGCACT
Source organism: uncultured bacterium (assembly GCA_937923585.1). Classification (GTDB taxonomy): domain Bacteria; phylum Hydrogenedentota; class Hydrogenedentia; order Hydrogenedentales; family CAITNO01; genus CAITNO01. The sequence continues at coordinate 5,864 of CALDSM010000424.1, read as the reverse complement.
TCCATCCGGTCCTCATGCACCTCCACCACCCGGTATTCCACCGGGTATTCGGGCATGCTTCCGGTGGTCACATGCGTGACCAAGCCCCGCGTCTCGATAAAGTGGGCGTGTATGTGCCCCGCAAATACGGCGCGCACCTGCTTATGTCGTTCGAGCAGTGCCATGACCGCCGCCCCGTTCTCCAGCGACCCGCCGTCGCGGAAATCCCGCTGCACAAGCCGCGCCGGCGTGGGTGCCATGGGATAGTGTTCGGCGATCACCGTGGGCGTGCCAGGATCACGGGAAAGCACGCCAGCCAGCCAGCCAATCTGTTCTTCCGGCAGCGCCCAGGACAGCCCCTTGACGCTTTCATCCATCTCGTCAATGGCAAGTTTCGGAGCGACGGGCCGCAGGCTGCCCCCGGGCCAGCGCCACCACGGGTCCAGAATGCAGAACCGCAGTCCTTTGTGCACGAACGTGTAATAGCTTCGCGGCTCCGGAAGGATGTCGCCGAAGGCCTCCAGAAACCATGCCCTTGACTCGGACAGGGCAAAATCATGATTGCCGCCCATCGGGTAACAGGGAATGCCGACCTTGTCCAGTATCTGCCGCGCCGTGAACATCGCCTCCCGCGTCTGACAACTGACCACGTCCCCCGTGATCAGCATGAAGTCCGGCCGCAGCGCCTGCAAATCGCCCCGCAGGCACTCCATCACCTCCCCCATCATGCTGCACAGGAAACGGTTGTTCCACTCGCCGTCGCGCGTGCTGGCCAGATGCAAATCAGTTAATTGGACAAACCGCCACATAAGCACCCCGTTCTTCTTAGTTCACCATACCATAGAAAATCGGGTTTTGCCAACCAATACAACCGACCGGCACTGTTTCCATCGCAGGCAATTAACAAAAGACGTTACCGCGAAAGCTTGGATTTCGCCCTGTTTCGAAAGAACTCCAGGTTGCACAGAGCAATGACCTTATTCATGCCATCCTTAACCTCTTCCAGATCGGGCTCCCCGCCGGTGGGCGTGTATTTCTGCACCAAATCCTTCAGTACGAAGTAAAGTTCCGCGTGAATGTCTTTGTATTGCCTCTTGCACGGTCGCCTATTTCCGGGCGTCGATTGCCCATCCCTCTCATAATCATTTCCGAACTCACTCCTCTTCTTTGCTTGTGCATGGACCCTGAGGATCTGATGCACTTTCTGGCTGGAACCCCGAAACGCGGGAAGAGTCCTATTGGTGTCTTCAATGAAATGTTGGCCGTACTCGATGAGACGCATTATACAATTGTATGGCCTATCCGAAATGTGCTCTTCCTCTGCCAGTGATTTGGTCGTTGTGCCAATTTCCGGGGGGGCCTCACTCGAAATTCTCTCAAGTAATTCGGAGAGTGGCGTCTCTTTGCGTTGTTTTTCGGTCATATTCTCGATGCGATTCCTTATCCCATCCGGGAACGCATCTAGGAACTCACCAAGGCAATCACATGGACTGTTGGAAATCTTGTGTTTCTCTGCCAGCGATTTGGCCTTGGTAAGCGCCTCTGGAGGGCTTTTTCTTGAGATCCTCTCAAGTAATTCGGAGAGTGGCGTCTCTTTGCGTCGTTCATCTTCCATGTCCTCAACGCACTGCCTTATGCCATCGGGAAACTTGTTTATAATTCTCTTGATTTTGTCCAGTATCTCAGGTGCTCTATTGCCGCTGTCCAGTTTGACGTTATCTACATCCTTGAATCCCAACGCAACTGCGAGTTCAGTCTGGACTGAAGGGTTTACATATCTATTGAGGTATAGATCGGTTTCTCCGAATCTGTGCCACGCCGGCAAACCCACGCCGTCGAAGAAGCGCTTCATCTGTTCCTCATGTCGGAGCAGCCTAAGGCTTATCTGTTTGCCCAAACTCGGGCTTACGCTGTCGGGAGCCACCTCCAAGTACCAGTCCCCCCGAAAACCTCCATGGGGAAGCGCCAGTACCCGCCACTTATCCCCAAGATGCGAATGGCCTTCCTGTGCTCTTTTGATCAGATAACGCGCCTGCGTGTACCAGCACAGTATAACGCACTCTCCTTCTCCTCTCAGCGCCTCAACGCAAGCTGCCAGGCCTGTGTCTTCCGAGGCATCTTTAGGATCTGACACGCGAAAAGGCGTCGCCTTCGCGAAGAATCGGAGGGCGGACTGAAACGCATCCAGGATGGGTGGATATTTGGAGCGTATCCCGCGCTTTGGGACCGCCCACACCAAGTCCCTATTGCCACCGTCCTTCCCGTCAGTCCCTCTCATTGTGAGCGAGTCCAAAACCCCGGCCGTCAGCGTTTCTCGCGCCGATCTATCGTAAAAGCACTTTTCAATCGTACCCTTATCACTGGCACGGTCCTCCAGTTCCTTCCAAGTGGTTTTCTCTTTCAGACCGGGATCTGACACCAGCAACACAAGGACATTCTTGTAATAGATGCGGCTCTCCGATTCCTCACGCCCTCCCGCACGATTCTTTGACCTCTCTCCGTTATCATCACCATCTATCGCGAATTCATCTATGGTCCGAACAACGGTTCTGTGCAGGGGGTGCCTACCCAGCAGATTCACTCCGTTGTGGATCGCCTCAGACTCCCTGGAGAAAAAGCGAATGAAATCAACATCTGGATAGAATTGCTGCCCGACCGACATCTTCTCCTGCTCGGGAGCGGCAAGGGCCATTTTGAGCATATGCCCGATTTGGTCGTTATAGCGCTTCTGAAGTAACCCCTCTTCAAACATGTACATGGACACGCCAGGTCTGCGAATGTGCCCGGTTGAAAAGCCCACAAGCCCCTCCAGTGCATCAAAGTCCACCTTGTAGCACTTGAAGTCCTTCCCCGTTCCATACTCACGGAGCACGGCAGGAACAGAGTCCGACTCGATTTTAACTCCATCGCCCCTGTTGAGTTCTTCCTGCACTGATCCCGGCCCCGTATAGGTGATGTACATGTCACCAAACACATCGAGATGATTGGACACAATGACATGGTCAGCCAGCGAAATCACCTTTTCGACGACCGACTCAGACTCAGGAATGCTGCTTCGCGAAGCGACCATCATCACGCTGGCTCCGTATGACCGGAGCAATTGCACCAAGTTCGGCAAGAACAGGTCCGAATCGATGGAGTTGCGCCGCAACAGCGGATAACTGTGCCCGATGGCGCTCACGTCGTAGAGGACGACCCTGTTGATGTCGTAACCCGCGCCCGAATTGTGGGCCCACTCAAAAAGCAGCTGAATAATCTCGAAAACCTTTCCAGGAAGAAGGAATCCCGGCTCAAGCGCCAAAGAGACGTGGAGCGGTTTCTTGCCTTTGCCGTCCGTTGGAACTTCATGGTAGACATCCAGAGCAACTTTGGTATGGAGCACAGGGTCAAGATACTGCCGGACCGTTTTGACTGCATCGCTGTTTTCTTCTGCCTTTACAGTCTTGAACTGGAGCCCACACTCTTTATCATGCACAAAGAAGAACTTTTCAGGTGCTCTCTGGTCGCAATTGCTTGCAAAGCGGATCAGAAGCGAGTGGCCCTGCGTGGCAAGTGCGCCAAATGTGCGTTTCCCGTTCTTCCCCCGTCCGGACCTGGGATTATCCGAAAGCAGTCCCTGAAGAAGATAGTTTTTTGCCAAAACGCTCTTTCCGCTGGTCGCAGGCCCGACCACGGCAAACACAGACCTGTCGGCGCCATCCTTGGCCTTATCCGAAATATCTCCTCTGACAAGCTGTGTGTCAAGCCTCGGATCTGTCCAGATCTTCGCTTTCTGACCGTGATCACCTTGGGTCGGTTCACCTGTCGGGCTCTCTCCCCTCTTCTTGTTTATATGATGCGTCGAAGGGACTATATGCAAGCCATGAATTGACTTCTTCTTGTGTATTCCATTGTAGATATCCCACTCTTCGTCAAGCGCTTTCGGTTCCTTTTTGGTGTGCGCAAATTGATGTATTCTGAAAGGATGCCTTCCGGGAACGTGATCCTGGTAGCGCGACTTTTTGATCTGAAAATGCCGCACCCAACACCCTTCCTCTTCCTGACCGGTTAGTTCAACGACCGTGTCCGCGAGGAACTCAATCGTCTCCTCATCCAACTCGCTCTCTCCGGCGAAAATGCCCCGTGCAGTGTCCTCCAGCACAAACACCCCCATTACCTCATGACGCTTGAACAGGTCAAAAAGGGACGCCAAGTGATCGCGGGTCATCCCGCCCCGGCCCAGCACATTCAGGCTGTCGATGCAGACAATGCGTATGTCTTTTGCCCCATCCGTTTCGTCGCGCAACCAGACGACCGCCTCCAGTAGCGATTCCAGTTGGCGATATCGATCCTGAAACAGTTGGTCCGCCTCGTCCTTCACATCACCTTTTCCAAATGAGAATGGAAAGAGTTTCGGGAGCAGAACCGTGCCTTTGGGCAGGCACCTCTCCGGATCTCTGTGGCTGCAGAACAGATTAAACCGGCAGTCCGATTTGCGACAGCCGGGGTCGCTTGGCTTTTCCGCGTCCCTGCGACAACAATGGTGGTTCAGAGCATTCCTCAGTTCGCATGCAAGCTTTGACACGCTTCTTCCATAAGCCTCCAACTGGGGCACATTGACCGGTGCCAGCAAATCACCCCATCCAAAGTTGTGAACCTTGGAAAAGATATGTTCACGGCTCTCTTCCAAAGAGATGTAAGCGGCATAAATGTTCTTGTCCTCATTCCGCCTGACGGACTCCGCGGCAATCTGCATGGCAAAGGTTGATTTTCCAGTGCCGGCCTTCCCAAGAATCACAATATTACCCGTTCCCGGATTATGGGCGCTCGGTATGCGGAGGGCACCATGTTCGCTGTCGTTTTCTCTGTTCCCGCCCTCCGCCGGAGCATTCCCATAGCATGAGGGACACAGATCGTTGAACAGTTCATCCAATGGAGCTCCCAGTCTTATGTACCTCGATTCTCCCTGTCCCTTCGGGACCTTCGATTGACATTCGCTCTGCTCTATTCTCAGGTTGGCTTGCGGGTCTTTCAAGAATTCTATTCGCGCGCATATGGCCTCCCGTGACAAAGCGCCCTTTATCCAGCTCCACCCGGATACGGTGTGCCGGATGGTTGGACGGGACGATGTGCTTTCACTCTCGGGACCGCCACCGGAACTGTGGGACCAAATCTCCTTTGCATCGGAATCTGTGCGACGATACCTTCCGATAATGGCAATGCGGCGAACCGCCGTTGTGACGCGGTGAAGGTCGTTGTCGCGCAGTTCAGCTGCCAGGTACTCGTAGCTGATGGGCTTCAGGTCCAGCGTGCCGCACCACAAGTCGCACATCGCTTCTGCCACACGCTGGAGGTATTTTCTGTCGAAAATGGGCTCGAACGTCTCAAAACCGCCGCAATTGTATAGATGCTCGTTGCGTTCAAGCAGCCACCCGCGCAGCGGAAGTCCCAGGGCGGCGAGTTCGGGCCCCACCGTTTCAAGCATTTGCCCATTCTCTCGAGTGTTCGAGAGAATTACCGGAACCATCAGATTATCAAGAATCTCGGGAATCGCGCCATCACCCTTTCCAGCAAGGGGGAGCAGATCTGCGACATTCTTACAGAAGAAGAGGCCACGGGATATTAAGTAATACGGAAGTGCACAAGAGTGCTTTTGCACATCACAAATCTGCGTGTTGTCGCCTCCCTGCATGTGAGCTTCGCGTTTGTTTAGGTCGGCGGCGCGCACCAGTTCAAGACGCGGATCCTTCCATTTGTTGGTGACCCCTTCTTCGTGTTCTGTCGTGCTTTCGTCCACGTCTTCAAGATATCCGTCTGCGATGAAATCCCTTTCTAGTCTCTGGCCACGAAATCCTGCAGACCTTTGTGACGCACGATTCACTATTTTCAGTAGGTTCTCTTTGTCG
>CALDSM010000423.1 GCA_937923585.1 uncultured bacterium | reverse complement strand
GGACCTTTCATCTCGTGTCCTTTCATGGTGTCTCGCGCGTCGGTCATGCATGGGAAAGCCCGGCACCGTACCGCGCATGCCCCTTCCTCCGGGAACCCTGGACAGCATATTAACGGACTCATGGACGCGCGTTACAGCGGGCAGGTTTCAAGCCGGAAAATCCGCACGGCCCGGCCTTGGCACGGTGCCTTGGCGCGGTTATAATGCCGGGAAAGGGTAGAACCACTCCCGGAGTCTGGCGGTGGGTGGTTGTGTCCCGTGTGTGGCAGGAATGGAGAAGACAGTCATGTGGACCATAGCCGGTGTCATTGCCGCAATCATGGCAGGTGCAATGGATGTGACGGTCTTTGGGGACCATTTTGCCGCGATGCCGTCGGGCATCGTCATGGGCGTCGTGGGTGCCGAAGCCGAGTACCATTACCTGCCTGCCTGTGCTCCGGTGCAGGGCTGGGCCGTGTCAGCCTACCGCTCCGACGCGGGTTCCCAGTGCGCATGGCGCATTGTGGACGACGGTAATCGCCGCGCCGCAGCCATGGTCTTCAAGAACAAAGCCAAGGACATGCACCCCATGCTGGTCGCGGGTGACCCGCTCTGGCGGGACTACACGCTGCGGGCAAGCCTTGTTCGGGACCAAGAGAACGGTTGGTGCGGTGTGGTGTTTCGGTACCGCAACGACCGCTGCTATTACTTCTTCGGCCTCGACGGTCCCAAAGCAGTGCTGCGCCGCGTGAACCAGGGCAAGGCATTTCGGGAATTGAACGTGGATACATTGGCCGAAGCGGCATGCGGCGGCAAGGTTGGCGAATACCGGGAGGCGGTGGTGGCGGTGGAGGGAGACCACATCCGCGCCGAACTGGCCGGCGGGCCCGTGCTGGATGTGCAGGACGGCACGTTTGGCTCAGGCGGCATCGGCCTGCTTGCGGACCAGCCGTCCCGCTTTACCGCTGTCAAAGTGACCATGACCGGTGATGCGAAGTCGAGCTTCGACGAATCCGTGACCCACCGTGAAGCGGAGCTTCATGACTTGCAGGCGAAGCACCCCAGACCGGTTGTCTGGCGCAAATTCAACATTGACGGCTACGGCGTGGGACGCAACCTGCGCTTCGGCGACCTGGACGGTGACGGGCAGTTGGACATCCTCTTCGGCCAGGTGGCGCACTACGGCCCCAAGGATGCCAACAGCGAACTGAGCTGCCTGACGGCGGTGACCTTTGACGGGAAGGAACTGTGGCAGGTCGGTGAGCAGGACATGTGGAAGATGTTTCTCACCAACGACGTGGCCTTTCAAATCCATGATCTCGACGGCGACGGCCGCAACGAGGTTGTCTACTGCATGAACCAGGAGATCGTCGTGGCCGAGGGCGCCACCGGGAAGACGCTCCGCAAAGCCCCCACGCCCGAATCGCCAAAGGATTCCAAGAAGGGCTACAACAAGTTCCCGCGCATCCTGGGCGACAGCATGTTCTTTTGCGACACGCGCGGCACTGGCCGCGCCGCCGACATCCTGATCAAGGACCGCTACACCCACTTCTGGGTCATGGACGGCCAGTTGAAGCCGCTGTGGGACGCGGCCTGCAACACGGGCCATTATCCCTGCGCCATGGATGTGGACGGCGACGGCAAGGACGAAATTGCCATCGGCTACTCGCTCTACGACCACGACGGCAAGCTGTTGTGGTCGCTTGACGGGATACTGCAGGACCACTGTGACGGTGTGGCTATCGTCAAGACCCGTGCCGATGACGTCAGGCCCCGGTTGCTCATCGCCGGCAGCGATGAGGGCATGCTACAAATTGACCTTAGCGGCCGCTGGATACTATCCCACCTCTTTCTTGGCCATGTGCAGAATCCCGGCACGGCCGATTTTCGGCCTGACCTGCCCGGCCTTGAAACGATCACCGTCAACTTCTGGGGCAACCAGGGCGCCATCCACATCTTCGACGCCGACGGCAAAGTGCTCACCGACTTCGAGCCCTTCCAGCATGGAAGTCTATGCCAGCCGGTCAACTGGACCGGCCAGCCGGGCGAACTGGTCGCACTCTCGGTCAATCCCGATGACGGCGGCCTCTGGGACGGCTGGGGACGCCGCGTGGTGCGCTTTCCCGCCGACGGGCACCCCGACATGTGCTACGCCGTCCTCGACGTGACGGGCGACTGCCGCGACGAGATCATTGTCTGGGACCCCGATGAACTCTGGGTCTACACACAGGACGACAACCCCAAGCCGGGCCGGCTCTACAAGCCCGTGCGCAATCCGCTCTGTAACGAGTCCAACTACCGCGCCTCCGTTTCCCTGCCGGGATGGAACGATGCCGCCAAGTGAAGGAAACTTCCAGAATGCGCAACATGTCAGTATTCGGCTGCACAATTATGGGAAGACCCCAACATCCGTCATTCCCGCACTTCCGTCATCCCCGCGAAAGCGGGGATCCAGTGTTCTCGCGTGTGCTCGAGTTTTCGCAATAAGCCTGGATTCCCGCTTTCGCGGGAATGACGGTAACAGGCCATGTGGTGGTGAACCCGCTATCGGAAGACGCCCAAAGAAGGAACTACGATGAAGTTATTGCTGTCCGCACTCTGTTGCCTGCTTTCCGCGTTGCCCGCCTTGGCCGCGTTGGCCGATGACGCGACGCTGCTCCGCGCATTCCCCGGCGCGGAGGGCTTCGGCGCATGCACGCCCGGCGGCCGCGGCGGGCGCGTGATCTATGTGACCACACTGGACGACTACAAGCCCGGCGACCCGCCCATTGAGGGCAGCCTGCGCGCCGCCATCGATACCGACGGCCCCCGTATGATCCTGTTCAAGGTGGGCGGCACCATCGCTCTGAAGGACGACCTGCGCGCGCACAAGCCCTTCTTCACGCTGGCGGGCCAGACCGCGCCGGGCGGCGGCATTTGCCTGCGCGATTACCAGTTTGTTCTGGGAACCCACGACGCGATCATCCGCCACCTCCGCTTCCGACCCGGCGATGTCACCCGCAAAGAGCAGATGGCCGTCGGCATCTTTGGCGGTAACAACAGCATCCTCGACCACTGTTCCATGTCCTGGGACATTGATGAGACGATGAGCACCTTCGGCACGGTTCACAACCTCACCGTGCAGTGGAGCATCATTGCCGAAGCGCTGTCGAAATCGTTCCATCCCAAGGGCGAGCACAGCAAGGGCTCCATCCTCAACGGCGACGGCGGCGTAACCATGCACCACTGCGTCTACGCCCATTGCGCCTCGCGCAACCCCCGTGTGGACCGCATGCTGCTCGACTTCCGCAACAACGTCGTCTACAACTGGGGATTCAAGGCCGGATACACCCGCGAAGCGCCCGTCTTCATGAACTACGTGAACTGCTATGCCAAGCCCGGCCCGTCCACCCGGAAGAGCGTGCGTGGGCGTCTTTTTGAGCCGGGCGACGATATGGCCCGCCTGTACCTGTCCGGCAACGTGGTTGAAGGCGACGGCAAGGCCACCGCCGACAACCGCCGCATGGTGCGGCCTGTCGAGGGGGCCGACCCGGAAGCCTTCCTCTCCACCGTCATCGTGCCCGAACCCTTTCCCTGCCCGGAAGTGGCCACCGACACCGCCGAAAAGGCCTTCGAACGGGTGGTCGCCGAATGCGGGGCGACCCTGCCCAAGCGTGATGCCGCCGACGCGCGGCTGATGGACGAAATCCGCAACGGCACGGGAAGAGTCATTGATTCGCAGCAGGACGTGGGCGGATGGCCCGAACTCGAGCGGGGCACACCCGCCGAGGACACCGACAACGACGGCATGCCCGACGCGTGGGAGAGACAGTGCGGTCTTGATCCAGGCGCCGCGGCCGACGGCAATGCCGACGCGGACGGCGACGGCTACACCAACGTCGAGGAATACCTGAACTTTACCAACCCGCACGCGGCGGAGGAGAACTGCCGCCTGGACGCGTCCGCAATGCGCGCAGTCCAGGAGCAGGCTCTGCAAACCGTTGCCAAAGGCAACGAAGCCTTTGCGCAGCGTTCAGAAGCGGCATCCTCCGCGCGCAAAGCGAGGGCGGAAGAGTTGAAGAAGTCGCTTGCCGTTGCCTTCGACCCGCAGCCCGGTCCGGAAGTGAAGAAAGTTACCGTCAGTCTCGACGGCAAAGCGGTGATGGATATGGTGCTCATTCCCGCAGGCAGCTTCCTAATGGGCTCACCGGAGAGCGAGGGCGGATTGGACCGCGAAAGGCCCCAGCACAGGGTGAACATATCCAAACCCTTTTACATGGCCGCCACGCTCACCACCACGGCGCAACTGTGCGCCGTCTACGGACCCAACGCGCGGCCCATGACCGAAGAGAACAAGGACCTGCCGGCCAAAGAAATAAACTGGGTGGAGGCGACCGAATGCTGCGAGGTCCTCTCGGGCGCAACGGGTCACGTGTTTCGCCTGCCCACAGAGGCTGAATGGGAGTATGCCTGTCGCGCGGGCACCACCACACCCTTCAACACCGGCGCGACCGTCACCACCGACCAGGCCAACTTCAACGGTTTGGAAGCAACCCCGTTCAATCCCGTCGGCGTGTTTCGCGGCAAGATGACGCCCGTGCGCAGTCTCCCGCCCAATGCGTGGGGGCTCTACGACATGCACGGCAATGAGGCCGAGTACTGCCAGGACCGCTGTTTCCGCAAGTACACCGCCGAGGAAGTGTCCGACCCCGTCGGTCCCGAAACCGGCAACGCCCGCGTCCTGCGCGGAGGCAAGTCCACCAGCAAGGCCTTCTTTCTCCGCTCCGCCTTCCGCTACGGCTACACCCCCTATGTGGGCTACGGATTTCGCGCGGTGATGGAAACAGAGTAGCCGAGGGAGTCGGGAATATCGCCGGAACCGGCCTTGCTTATGCAATCCTGCGCATAAACGCCCGGCAGGGCGCGCCGTCGGCGCCCATGATCCGCATGGGCAGCACGATGCACTCATACTCGCCCGCATCGCACTGAGCCAGGCGCAGGTTCTCCACGATGAACACGTCCGCGCGCAGCAAGATGCAGTGGGCCTCCTCCACGCAGCTGTACGGACCCACCGACGGCCCGTCAAAACCCACCATCCGCACACCGTCGGCCACCATGCGCGCGGCGGCGTCGGTCTCGAATCCCACGAAGCCGGTGTCGAAGGGCGCATCGGTCGGGCGGTCCGAATTGCGGGTGCGGAACAGGATGCGCGGGGGCAGGGGAGCGCTTGGAAGATCCGCGGCGCGAATCGTTTCCAGGCCGCGCAGGTCAAGCAGCAGCGCGGGGCCGAAGAACACCGCCGGGTCCGTCTCGTCGAGCCTCTTTCCGTCGTCCAGGAAGTGCCAGGGTGCGTCGCAGTGGGTGCCTGTGTGCGCGGACAGCCGCAGCGTGGACAGGTTGTACGGGGCACCCTCCGCCATGCGCACCGTGGGCTCGAAATGGAATCCGTCATCGCCGGGCCAGACAGTCATGCCCGGCCGCATCGGAATGGTCAGGTCAATCCATTCGTGTCCCATATGACTATTCAACCCTCTCTTCTCCAGCAGTTGCCTCATTCTTTGTCTCAACAACTCTAGACCCTAGACCCTAGACCCAAGACCCTATTCGTAGCGTCCGGCGGCGGCGTTGGCCCGCACGTGCAGGAGGTCAAGGAACATGCGCGTGGAGTCCGTCACCGGGTTGACGCGCGATTTCGGACTGTTCAGCCATCGCACCGGGATCTCGTCAATGCGCAGCCCGTGCATCGCCGCGATGTGGAGCAGTTCCGCGTCGAACGAGAAACTGCTGAGCGTCTGCCGCGGAAAGCAAAGTTCCGCAGCCTGCGCGGTGAAGCCCTTGAAGCCGCACTGCGTGTCGAGAAACGGCGTGAGCCCCAGGGCGCGCAGGATCATGTTGTACACGCGCCCCATGTGCTCGCGGTACCACGCCTGCCGGATTTCGATGCGCGATCCGGCCAGCGCCCGCGAGCCAATCACGATGTCGGCGCCCGCCGCGAAGCGCGGCCAGCAGGACTCCACCTCCTCGATGGGCGTGGAGGCGTCCGCGTCATAGTAAAAGCGGTATCTCCCCGTTGCCTCCTCCAGCATGCCGCGCTTGGTCGCCGCGCCCTTGCCCCGGTTGCGGTCCAACTGCGCCAGTTTCACACCGGCAAAACTGCGGACGACGGCGGCGGTGTCATCCCGGCTGCCGTCGTCCACAACAATGATTTCTGCGTCGTAGTCCTGCCGCCCGAAATAGCCCAGCGCCAGTTCAAGCGAGGAACCGATGCGCTCCGCCTCGTTGTAGGCGGGTATGACCAGCGAAAGATGCATGGCGGTCCTATTTGGCCGGCACAAACCAGATGTTGCGGTACTTCACGGGATTGCCGTGGTCCTGAAGCAGGAGTGGTCCGGCCGCGGAGTCCGTCTCGCTCACGCCGCCCGGCGTCGGGCTGTCCAGTTCCACATTGTCGTGAACCGTGATCCCGTTGTGCACCACCGTGATGCGCGCGTTCTTGGTCTTGTTGCCGCTCGCGTCAAACTGCGCCGCCTGCAGGGTGATGTCGTAGGTTTGCCACTGCAGCGGCGGCAGCACCGCGTCGGCAATGGGCACGGCCTTTTTGTAGATGCCGCCGCACCAGTTGTCCTTCGGACCGTTGCCGAAACTGTCCAGCACCTGCACCTCATAGCGGCCGAGTATGTACACGCCGCTGTTGC
>CALDSM010000422.1 GCA_937923585.1 uncultured bacterium | reverse complement strand
GGGTGGAGCGCAGCGGCCCCCGGAGTAGCCGACGAGAGACCGGCACGGCCCCGAAGGGGGCGACCAGGTACGCGCCACACGCCAACGCATTATGCGCCCCCTTCGGGGGCGTGGGGTGTTTCGACCGGTTCCCCACGGGTTCCGCTTCGCTCCACCCGTGGCTATTATTGTGTACCCCCTGTCGGGGGCAAGCAGACTGCGTCGTCCCACTCGTCCCATCCGTCCCATCCGTCCCACTCGTCTCATATCCCTCCAACCGGCCGTGCCGCGGCGCCCATAACCCCAAACCCGGAACCCCCATGCAATCCATGATCCTCACCGAACGCCTGAACAAACACTTCGGCGCCAAATTGGCCGTGGACAACCTCGACCTCGACATTCCCGCAGGCACCTTCTTTTGCTTCCTCGGCCCCAACGGCGCGGGCAAAACGACCACCATCAAGATGCTCACCGGCCTGCTGCACCCAAGTTCCGGACGGGCCGTGCTGGGCGGCTATGACATTCAGAAACAGGCGGTCGAGGCAAAGCGCCTGCTCGGCTACGTGCCCGATCACCCCTTCCTCTACGACAAACTCACGGGCAACGAGTTTATGCGCTTCGTCGCCGGGCTCTACCTGATGGAACCCCGCGATTTCGACGCCCGCTGCCGGCCGCTGCTGGAAATGTTCGAGCTTGCCCACGTGGCCGACCAGCTTATTGAAGACTACAGCCACGGCATGCGTCAGAAACTCTCGTTCGCGTCCTGCTTTCTCCATGATCCCAAGATCGTGATCGTGGACGAGCCCTGGGTGGGCCTCGACCCGAAGAATATCCGCTTCGTAAAGGACTTCCTGCGCCGCAAGTGCCGCGAGGAGGGGCTGACCGTGTTCATGTCCACCCACACGCTGTCCATCGCCGAGGAAGTGGCCGACCAGATTGGCATCATCCACAACGGACGGCTTCTCCAATTGGGGTCCGTGGCGGAGATCAAGGCGCTCAGCCGCACCCCAGGCTCGCTGGAGGACGTGTTCCTCGAGATCACCCGGGAAACCGGCGACGAAGAGGGCACGGCCACATGACCCAGGTGCTTGCCGTCATCATTGCCAAGCTGCGCATGGCCGGCCACGAGATCGCCAGCGTGCGCAGCCAGTCCCGGCTCAAGGTGGCCGTCATCACCGTGTCCGCGCTGGCCCTGTGGATAGGCACCTATTTCTTCTTCCGCGCGGGATTCGACTGGGTAATCAATTTCGGAGGGCGCGCCAGCGCCGAGTTCAACTTCGGCGAGCTGCTCATGAGCCGCCTGCTCAGCATCCTGTCGCTGTCCCTGTTCATGCTGCTCATCTTCTCCAACGTGCTCGTCGCCTTCGCCACGCTGTACCGCTCGCACGAGGTGGTGTACCTCCTCCAGGGGCCGATGCGCTACGACCATTTCTTCTACGCGCGCTTCTTCGAATGCGTCGCGTTCAGTTCCTGGTCCCTGGCCTTTCTCGGTTCCCCGCTGTTCCTGGCCTACGGCCTGAGCATGAAGGTCTCGGTGCTGTTCTACATTGCCTCCGTGGTCTTCTTCCTGCCCGCAATCATCATACCCGCCTGCATCGGCGCGGCGGCGGCCATGGGGCTGGTGCGCGTCTTCCCGCGGCTGAAGCCGTCCGTCATGGCCGTCATCGGCGCGGTCGTGGTGGGCGCGTTCTTCTTCTACATCCGCGGCGTGCTGCGCGGCCAGCGCATCTCGGACGACACCGTGCTGCCCGTGTTCCTTGCCGCCACCGGCCGCACCCAGTCCTTCCTGCTGCCCAGCCACTGGACCGCCCAGGGCATTCTTGCCGCCGCGCGCATGGATTTTGGCGCCTGCCTGTACTGGTTCGCCATGCTGGCCTCGACCGCGCTGATGGCGCTGCTCGCCTGCGGCTGGCTCGCCAACCGCATCTTCTATCCCGGCTGGTCCTACCTCGCCGGGCAGGACCGCCAGCGCTTCCGCCCGCTCAACCGCGGACTGCTCAACCGCATCGCGGCGCTGCTGCGCCGCGTGCCCGACCCCGCGCGGTCGCTGTCCGTCAAGGACATCAAACTGTTCTGGCGCGACCCCACCCAATGGTCGCAGTTCGTGATCTTCTTCGGTGTCATGGCCATATACATCGCCAACCTGCGCAATAGCACCGCCCTGACGGAGCAGCCCATGTGGCGAAGCTGGATCGCCTCGCTCAATGTCGGGTCGGTCACCCTGATCCTCGCCACGCTCACCAGCCGCTTCGTCTTTCCGCTGGTCAGCCTGGAGGGCAGGCGCTTCTGGATACTCGGCCTCGCGCCTATGACCTTCCGCCAGGTCGTCTGGCAGAAGTTCTGGCTGAGCGTCTGCACCACCTCGCTCTTCACCGTGGGGCTCGGCATCCTGTCCGGTTTCATGCTCAAACTGGAGCCGGTCTATTTCTGGCTCACCGTCTACACGGTCACCCTCGCGAACTTCGGACTGGCCGGGCTGGCCGTGGGCCTGGGCACCCTTTACCCCACTTTCACCGAGGACAATCCGGCCCGCATCGTGAGCGGGCTCGGCGGCACGCTCAACCTGCTCCTGAGTGTTGGCTACATCTCGCTCATGGTCGGCACGCAGACGCTTATTCTGCAATGGCGCGCCATCGAGCATTTCGCCGGTACGCAGTGGTTCTGGTATGCGCTGGCCGCTGTGCTGGTCTTCGACACCCTGGTGACGGTGGCCGGCGTGCTCCTGCCCATGCGCCTGGGATTGAAGAATCTGGAAGGCATGGAGTTTTGAGACAAGATGTATTCGTCATTGCGAGCGAAGCGAAGCAATCTCTTGCTCGCGATGTCCATTGGTCGGGGTGTGGTTTCAAGAGATTGCTTCGCTTCGCTCGCAATGACGAAGCAAAAAGGAGAATTGACTGATGCGCGAAATCGCCGTTGACACCCGTGCCCACGCCCAATTCGTCAACATTGATCGGCTCGTGCAGCAGGCGGTGACGGATGCCGGCCTGAAGGACGGCCTGGTGCATGTCCACGTGCCGCACACCACCGCGGGGATCACCATCAACGAGAATGCCGACCCGGACGTGGTGGCGGACATGGCAGCAATCCTGGAGCGGCTCGTGCCGTGGAAGGGCAACTACGCCCACGCCGAGGGCAACAGCGCCGCCCACGTGAAGGCCAGCCTGATGGGGTTCAGTGTGACCGTGCCCGTGCAGGGCGGGAAACTGAGACTGGGCACTTGGCAGTCCGTCTACTTCTGCGAGTTCGACGGGCCGCGGCAGCGCAAGATTTGGGTTACGTGCGCGGCGGCGCAGGCTCAGGTGTAGAAAAACGGGCTGACCAGCGAGGTCGGCGGGTTTTCCTTGTAGCAGGCACCGAAGAAGAACAGGTCCACCAGGCCATCCGCCAGTTCGGGGGTCAGATGGATGCCCGGCATCTGCGACTTGGCCATGATGTGCGTGTCCAGCGTACCGATGAACACCAGCGTTAGGCTGCGCGCGTCGCCGCCGGCCAGTTCGCCGCTGTCAAGCCCCTCCTGGATGATCCGCTCCACTGTCAGGAACCGCGTCTTCCGGAACTCGTCCTTGTCAAATTCGGGACCGCTCTGCGGGGGGGAGAAATACATCTGCAAAATCAACCGGATTGAGAGCGGGTTGCGCTCCGCCGTGGAAAAGGCAAGCCGCATGATGGCCTTGAGTCGGCCCACGGTTTCGGCGTAGTGCTGGGGAATCTCGCTGATGGCCTTGATGAGTTCGGTGAACAGCGGCTCAACAAGACGCCGGAACACATCCTCTTTATTGTGGAAATAATAATAAAGTACCGGGCGGGTAACCCCGGCGCCCTCGATGATTTCCCGGATGCTGGTGCCTTCGTATCCCTTTTCGGCAAAAAGGTTAAGCGCACTTTCCAGCAAACGGGCCTCGGCTTCGTTGTTCGTCTCGACGGGTGTTTGTTCCATTATCTGTACCTACCGTTCATTAGGCTGGTGCTATTGTACGTGTTCTCACCCCCCTTTGGCAACAGCGAAAAATGCGATAGAACCAAGACCCAAGAATAGGCACTGGGATGCAGAATTCGGAACCCAATCCATTCAGAACCCGCGAGACTGAGCCTGTCAGTCTTCTATTCTAACAATTCTGCGAAAAGATTGCCGAGCGATAGGTCACGCCGTGTCCGTCCGTGTTTGTCCGTGATGGATAGGCGCCATACACCGCTGGCCTGCCCGATCCCGTCGAATTGGCCCGGTCATCACCGTTGGTATACACTGCTGCCGGGGCGCTTGGAGCCCGTCAATCTTCCAACAACCGGCAACATGGAGAAACGCGACATGACCACCTTGGGCGTAATCGTCGGAAACCGGGGCTTCTTTCCGGCCCACTTGTGCGAAACAGGACGCAACACCATTCTGAAGGTGCTCAAGGAGGAGGGCATCAAGGCGGTCATCCTTCCCGTTGAGGCGGGCAAGTTCGGCGCCATTGAATCGCTGGACGACGCAAGGCTGTGCGCCGACCTGTTCCGCAAGAACCGCGACAAGATTGACGGCGTGCTGGTGACGCTGCCGAACTTCGGCGACGAGCGGGCCGTGGCCAACGCGCTGCGCTGGGCCGAACTGGAAGTTCCCGTGCTCGTGCATGCCTTCGCGGACGATGCAAAGCACATGACCGTGCAGAACCGCCGCGACAGTTTCTGCGGCAAGATGTCGGTCTGCAACAACCTGCGCCAGTACGGCATCGGCTTTTCGCTGACCACGCTGCACACGGTGGACCCCGAATCGGAATTCTTCCGCGAGGATCTGCGCCGCTTTGCGGGCGTGTGCCGCGTGGTGCGCGGCCTGCGCCATGCGCGCATCGGCATGATCGGCGCGCGCCCGGCGGCCTTCAACACGGTACGCTACAGTGAGAAACTCTTTGAGGCGTCCGGCATCTCGGTCGAGACGGTGGACCTGTCCGAGATCATCGGCCGCGCCGGCAGACTCAAGGACGGCGAGGCAGCGGTGAAGGAGAAGGTCAAGGCAGTCTGCGGCTATACAAACTGCGGCAAGACCCCGAAAGAGGCGCTGCTGCGCATGGCGAAATTCGGCGTGGCCGTAGACCAGTGGATGAGGGACACCCAGGTCAAGGCGACCGCTGTGCAGTGCTGGACCTCGCTCGAACAGAATTACGGCGTGGTGCCCTGCACGCTCATGAGTATGATGTCCGACTCACTCCTGCCCAGCGCCTGCGAGACCGACGTGCCCGGCCTCATCGGCATGATGGCGCTGCAGTACGCATCCGGCAAGCCCTCCGCCCTGCTCGACTGGAACAACAACTACGGCGACGACCCCGACAAGGCGGTCCTGTTCCACTGCTCCAACCTGCCCAAATCCTTCTTCGTGGACCACAAGATGGACTACCAGGCCATCATCGCGGGCTCGGTCGGCAAAGACAGCACCTACGGCACCGTCGTCGGCCGCATCAAACCCGAGCCTTTCACCTTCTGCCGCGTCTCCACGGATGACGAGATGGGCGAGGTCATCGCCTACGTGGGCGAGGGCCACTTCACCGACGACGCGCTCGGCACCTTCGGCGGCTACGGCGTGGCCCACGTGCCGGACTTGCAGGAACTGCTGCAGTACATTTGCGACAATGGCTTCGAGCACCACGTGGCGGCGAACCTCTCCACTGTCGGCGACGCCGTCAGCGAGGCCTTCGAGACCTACCTCGGCTGGGATGTGTACCAGCATTCGTAATCCCACCTTTTCAGGAGGGGCGGTTCCCGGCGGACCGCCCCCTTCTTTTTGCCCGAAGGGCCGCTCCCGCCCCACGAAAAGCCGGCCGCGAAACGGGTAAGAAATGCGCCCTGTCATTTGTTGACTGATGATAAGAATGGCTGAATGTGGAGTATTGACCCGGGTTTGCCCGCACACGTAAGATGAAACACGAACAGGGAAGTGAAATATGGATGCGACCACCGTAAAACCGCATATGATTGAAATAGCGGAGATATTCCACAGCATCCAGGGCGAATCCACCTATGCCGGACTGCCCTGCACCTTTGTGCGCGTCGCGGGATGCAACCTCGAATGCCTGTGGTGCGACACGCGCCGGGTCTGCGGCGAACCGTGGACGGTCGGCGCCGTGGTCAAGAAGGTGGAAAGCTACGGCTGCAAATTGGTGGAAATCACCGGCGGCGAACCGCTCCTGCAGACGTCCTGTCCGGAGCTGGCCCGGCAACTGCTCGACACAGGGCATACGGTGCTGCTCGAAACCAACGGCTCCCTGCCCATTGACGCAGTGCCGGCGGAAGTGATCCGTATCGTGGATTTCAAATGCCCGGAGAGCGGCATGACGGACAAGATCCACTGGCCGAACATAGCCCTGCTGAATCCGGCCCGCGACGAGGTCAAGTTCGTCGTGGCCAGCCATGCCGACTATGAATGGAGCCGCGAGGTCATCCGGAGGCACGGATTGGAAAAGCGCTGTGCCTGCGTGCTCATCTCACCGGTCTGGGGACGGATCAACGTGCAGGACCTGGCCGCATGGATACTCGTGGACCGCTTGCCGGTCCGGCTGCAAATGCAGATGCACAAGATTATCTGGGGACCGGACGCCACGGGGGTATAGGACGTTTGAAGGCGCACATCATCAAGACGATATTCTTTGAGGCCGCAAGACGTCTGCCCCAGAATCCCGGCACGCCGCCCCGGCTCACCGGATACAGCTACAAGGTGGAGTTGATGGCCGGCGGAAGAGTGGACCCCAAACTCGGATGGGTGGCCGATTACGCCGACCTCAGGAAGCTGTTTGAGCCCGTGCGCGCGCTGCTGGACCACCGCTGCCTGGACGACGTGCCAGGCCTCGCGGGCAAAACGCGCCCCTCCGAGATCGCCGACTGGATCGAAGGACAGTTGCGGCCCTGGCCCGAATGGTTCGAAGGGGTGCGCGTTTCCGTCCTCGGCGACGGTGCATTTGTGCCCGTGCTGCTTCCCGCACATGATTTTGAGCGGCTGCCGGATCGCTGGTCCTTCTCGTTTGCGGCGGCGCAGTCGCTGCCGCAACTGCCGGAGTCCCATCCCTGCCACCACCTGCACGGCCACACCTACCAGGTTGAAGTGGCAGCCGAAGACCTCGACGGTCTGCCGCAGCTGATGGAAGACCTGCACGGACGGCTCCATGACACGCTGGTGAACGACATTCCCGGCCTGGAACAGGCCACCTGCGAGCGCCTGTGCGCCTGGATGTGGCGGTTCCTGACGGATCGCGGCGCATCGCCCACCCTGGTGGCGATGCAGGAAACCCCCAACAACCGCTGCCTCTACTTCGGCGAAGAATAGGAAAACGCACCATGACCAAAGCACCGGCACCGCGTGACCAGTTCAGGGCGATGGACAAGTCCATCCCGTTCCAGGGCCCCGAGGCCATTGACGCGGACTGTCTGGAATGCTTCGCCTATGACTACGCCGGCACGCCCCACGGCGACGCCATGGAAATCGTCACCACCACCGACGAGTTCACCTCGGTGTGCCCCTTCTCGGGTCTGCCCGACTTCGCGCAGGTCACCATCCGCTACGTGCCCGGCGAACGCTGCCTGGAACTGCGCTCGCTCAAGTACTACCTCCTCTCCTACCGCAGCGTGGGCATCTGGTACGAACACCTGGTCAACCGCATGCTCGAAGATCTGGTCAAGGCATGCGAACCGCGCCGCATGACCGTCATGGTCGAATGCAATCCGCGCGGCGGACTGGGCAGCACCGTCACCGCCTCCTATGACCGGGACGCCATGCCCCCCCGGGACCGTATCGGCAGACGAACAACCCGCAAAGGCAGGCGCCAAGTCTAATTCCGCGGGCGGGGGCGGTCCGCCACATCACCTGCCCGACCGTGCCAGTCCGTGTTCGTCCGTGCCGATGCCCGCATTCCCCACCCGCCCCCAAATCTCCCCTTGTCAAGGAAATACTTGCGCATTTCCCCGGCAACCGTGCTAAACTCTAATCCAACAAAGCCTTTGCCAAAGGCCCTGAGAAGGAGCGGAACTATGGTTACTCGTGCCATGCGCGCCCTGGCGTGGACCCTGGTTGCGGCGGTTGCCGTGCTTGCCCTGTCGGGCTGCAACAATGCCACCGTCAAAATGAGGCTGGCAAACGACGGCATCCTCTCCGTCACGGAACTGCTGGTGTACCCCTCACCCGCGGAGGGCGAAGCCCCGGGCTCGGAGGCGCAAATCAACCGCATGCCAAAGGATGCATCCGGCTCTACCATTGCCCTCCTGCCCAACGACGCGGTCCTGCTCGACTCGAAGTTCCGAAACCTTCAGTATGACGTGTCGCTCACCTTCTACGACAGCAAGAACCAGGTGTTCCGGAAAGCGGTGGTCGCCAGTCCGCTCGACCTCACCGCCGTTAAGCGCGGCAGCCTGGTCATCCTTACGGCCGCCATAGACAAGAACAATGCCATTACCGCAACATACGAGATTGTTGAAGAGGACGCAGGCATTGCCGTCCTTCCTTCATGGCTGGGCGGGGGATTCATTGCCGCGGCAGCCGTGGCGCTGCTCCCGCTCCTGTTGTGGTGGTTGTGCCCCTCGGGCTGCTAACTCGCGTCGGCGCGCGCCGCACGGGATACAAACCAAAGGAGAGCAGGACCATGCAGTCCTGCTCCCCTTTGGTTTTCTTGGGCCGCGCCGTCCAGGCAACGGGCTTAGGTATCCCCCGCGCAGCGCGTTCCCTGGATTGGCCTTACCGTTGACGATTCACATCCTCCCGGGCGCCGGTAATCTAAACCCGTGCAGCCATGTCCGGGCGGGACTGGCCCCCTAAAAGATGAAAGAGAAGGGAAGCCAGATGATCCACCATATCCAATTGAAGACGTAGCGAAGCAATGCAAGGATGTTGCCCATCTCGATCGGCGGTTCGGGCTGGGGATTGAGTTTCTCGGTGCTCATGATGCTCTGGCTCCCATG
Source organism: uncultured bacterium (assembly GCA_937923585.1). Classification (GTDB taxonomy): domain Bacteria; phylum Hydrogenedentota; class Hydrogenedentia; order Hydrogenedentales; family CAITNO01; genus CAITNO01. The sequence goes on along the minus strand of CALDSM010000422.1, from coordinate 438 downwards.
ATTGTTGTCTCTCTTCGACAGCCTTCACAATAACCGAACACTTCAAATCTGTCAATGCCCCCCGAAGGGTTTCGCCCCCCCCCGAAGGTCCGGCACGGGCTCCTAAAAGAAGAAGAGAATCGGATAGAACAGCATCCAAAGGACATACCGCACGGCGTAGCACGCCCACTCGATTATGCTGAAGGATGCCAGCGGCGGGTCGGGGGGGATGCTCATTTTGGCGCTGTCCATGCCTCTTTTGCTCCTGTGGTTGTTTCTTTCCGGCACATCACACAATACCGGACCGGCCGGAATCTGTCAACAGCGGCACGCCGGAAAGAACGGGGCACCTGGTGCAGTGAGTCACAATTAATGCCGCTTAAACAAAGAAGACCAAGCGAAAGACGGGGACTGACTCGCCTTTCGGCAGTTTGAAAGGCGTGTCTGTACCCGCTTTTC
>CALDSM010000421.1 GCA_937923585.1 uncultured bacterium | reverse complement strand
TGCAAGATTCTGCCCGCAGGCTTGGGCGGCGACTCGGGCGTCATCGGCTGCGCGGGCTGCGCGCTGGCGCGCTGGCAGGAAGACAACAAGTAGCCGCGGTATGATCCTCACCGTCACCCCCAACCCCTGTGTGGACAAGACGGTCTTCATTGACCGGCTTGAACTGGGCGGTCGGCTGCGCAGCAGAAAGTGCACTTACATTCCCGGCGGCAAAGGCTCCAATGTGTCGCGCGCGGTGAAGGCGCTGGGCGGTGAAACGGCCGCGCTGGTCATTGTCGGCGGACCGACCGGCCAGCATGTCGTGGACATGATCTCCCACGACGACGGCGTGCGCTGCATTCCCGTGCGTGTCGCCGACATGACCCGCACCATCACCACCGTGCTCGAGGAATCCATCCACCGGCAAACAGCGTTCTTTGAGCCCGGCTCCTCAGTCTCGGAAACGGAAGTGCAGGCCACGGTTGATTCCGTCGCCGCAGCGCTTGAAGGTGCAACGGTGGTCACGTTCAACGGCTCCGTTCCCGATCCCTCGCTGGACGGGCTCTATGCTGAAGGCGTGCGGCTTGCCCGTGAAGCGGGCGTGCTGTCCATCGTTGATTCCTACGGCGAGCCCTTCCGCCGCGCACTGGCCGAAAAGCCCTACATGGTCAAACCCAATGACGAAGAGGCGGGGGGGCTGGTGGGATTCAAACTCGACAGCGACGTGGCGCGCTGGAAGGCCATTGACTGGTTCCACGCGCAGGGGGTGGAACTGGTGGTACTGTCGCTGGGCGCCGAGGGCGCGCTGGTCTCGCGCGGCGGCGAACGCCTCGCCGTGCGCCCGCCCGCCATCAAAGAGGTCAATCCCGTAGGCTCCGGCGACGCGCTCGTGGCCGGATTTGCACTGGGACTGGAATGGGGATACTCGCTGGAAGAAATGTCCCGGCTTGGCGTCGCAGCAGGCACCGCCAACGCCATGTCGTGGGACATCGGCCATTTCAGCAAAGAGGAAGTGGACGCCATCGCGCAAAGGGTTGTTATCGAGCGGCTTTGACTCCCTTCTTTGCGTTCTCTGCGTTCTTTGCGGTCAATAACATCCATAAACCGCACAGAACGCAGAGAACGCAAAGATCCAAAATGACGATCACTCATCGGATTCAGGCGAATCCTCCGGTACGGGCAATCCCTGGTCTTCAAGCACTTCTATGTACTCTTCGATCACCGTGTTGATGTTGGCCTCCGCCTCTTCCCTGGTTTCTCCCTGGCTGATGCAACCCGGCAGGCTGGGGCATGAAACCACCCAATAACCATCCTCGCCGTGGCGGAAATTCAGTCTTCTCATGATGCAAACCTCGTATTACGGCCTTCTGGCGCATTATGACAAAGTCATCGCGCTTAGGCGTCAGGTTGTTGCTCCCTTACAGGGCTTCATGCTTTGGGGTAAACGCCTTTCCCGGGGCGTTGCCCCGGGCTTTCATGTATTGGCCTTTCAGGCCGCCGAACCTTGGGCGTGCTCTCGGCGAGTCTGCGATTCGGGCAGATGAAATCCCCCGGACGCATCCTGCGCGATCCGGGGGAATCGTGTCATCCGGCATGGGGCCGTCTATTTGATATAGTCGTTCAGCACGTTCTCCAGGTACTCCTGCCGCCCGCTGGCGATCTGCGGTTCGCCGTGCTTCATCGTGTAGGCTTCGAGGTCGGCGAATGTCGCCTGTTTGGCCTCGATCTTCTTGCCGATGCCCTTGTCCCAGCCGCTGTAGCGCTGCTTGACGAACTTGTCGAACACCTTGTCCTGGATCAGCTTCGCGGCGATCTTGAGGCCGCGGGCGAAGCAGTCCATGGCACCGATGTGCGCGTGGAAGAGGTCCACCGTGTCAATGGACTGGCGGCGGATGTGCGCGTCGAAGTTGAGGCCGCCGGTCTTGAAGCCGCCGTACTTGGTGATGATGTACATCGCCAGCGCGGTGTCGTAGAGATTGGTCGGGAACTGGTCCGTGTCCCAGCCGAGCAGTTCATCGCCGCGGTTGGCGTCCACCGAGCCGAGCAGATTGTTCGCGCCGGCATATTCCAGTTCGTGCAGCAGCGTGTGGCCGGCGAGCGTGGCGTGGTTGGCCTCGATGTTGAGCTTGAACGCCTTGTCCAGCCCGTACTTCTGCAGGAAGGCGTGGCAGCTTGCCGCGTCAAAATCGTACTGGTGCTTGGTGGGTTCTTTCGGCTTGGGCTCGATGTAGAACTGGCCCTTGAAGCCGATCTTCTTCTTGTAGTCCACGGCCATGTTGAGGAACAGGCCGAGGTGGTCCAGTTCTCGGCCCATGTCGGTGTTAAGCAGCGTCTCGTAGCCCTCGCGTCCGCCCCAAAACGTGTAACCCTCGCCGCCGAGGTACTTGGTGATTTCCAGCGCCTTCTTGACCTTGGTTGCGGCGAAGGCGAACACATCGGGCGACGGGTTGGTGGCCGCGCCGGACATGAACCGGGGATTGGAGAACAGGTTGCAGGTGCCCCAGAGCAGTTTCACGCCGGTCTCGCTCTGCTTCTTCTTGGCCAGTTTGGCGATATGATCGAGCCGCTTGTTTGTCTCCGCCAGCGTTTCTGCCTCGGGCGAGATGTCCATGTCATGGAAACACCAGTACTGCACGCCGAGTTTGGTGAAGAACTCGAATGCCGCGTCGAGCGTCTGCTCGGCGATCTTCAGCGGGCTGTCGCCGTCGTTGTAGGCGCGCCTGTAGACCGGCGCGCCGAACTGGTCCGCGCCGCCGGACTTGAAGGTGTGCCAGTAGCACACCGCAAAGCGCATATGGTCGGCCATCGTCTTGCCGAGCACCTTTTCCCTGGGATTGTAGTGTTTGAAGGAAAGGGGGTTCTTGGAGTCCGGCCCCTCGTACTTGACGGGGCCCGTGAGTTCCGGGAAATAGACAGTCATGGGTGCTCTCTCCTTTTCGCGTGTGCGATATCTTGGCCAGGGGCTCCGGCAACGGTCCGGTCCCGAAACAGGCTCGACAGAACCGCCAAGATACCGCCCGGCCGCGCTGCGATGCAACTTGTGCGCGCGGCACCGGGACACGAATATACTGTGCGCTGCCGGGGTTTATGTGAAACGGCGCGGGCAACCGCAGAACAAGAGGGAATAGTCATGAAAGAGAAGCCGCTGGCGGAATCGGGCTGTGTCGTGGTGTGCAACGGCAAGAACTGCAAGAAGGCCGGCGCGGGCAAACTGCGCAAGGCGTTGGAGAAGGCCGGGGAAGAGGCCGGTGCCAAACTGATGGTGTTCAAGACGGGTTGCCTGGGAAAATGCACCCGGGGCGCGGCGGCGGCCGTATGGCCCAAAGGTGTCTGCTTCACGGACGCCACGGTGGACGATGTGGCTGAGATCCTGTCCGCGGCGGGCGTTGCCGCCAAGAAGAAGGGCAAAAAAGATAAAAAAGAAAAAAAGGGGAAGGCCGTGAAGGACACGGCCAAGGCCGCCAAAGCGGTTAAGGTCAAGTCCGAGAAGAAGCCCAAAGACAAGGCGGACAAGGCAAAGAAGGAGCCGAAGGTCAAAGCTGCCAAGACAAAATCGAAGAAGACGGAGAAGATTGCCCCGCCCGCCGGTGAATCCATGACTCCCGAAGCGCACGGTTACGCGGAGTAGGAACTGGGGTCTAGGGTCTTGGGTCTAGAGCAGTGAGTCACAACTGATGCCACTTAGACAAACAAAGAAGACCAAGCGAACGACGGACTGCCTTTCGGCAGTTTGAAAGGCGTGTCTGTACCTGCTTTTCGCGGCATTCTCGCGTCAAGATAAGATGCCATCAGGATGACTCACTACACTAGAAGCTGTCCCGAAACCTCCATGGAACAGTGAAACGGCCGCAATCGGCAGAACGGAATCGCACCTCCGTCATTCCCGCGAAAGCGGGAATCCAGGGTTCTGGTGGAGATTCTGGGTCCCCGTCTTCGCGGGGAAGACGGTAGAGGCGGGCGTTGGGCGGAGGCAAGAAATGCTGCACAGGTTTTGGGATAGTCTCTAGTGTTACAGCGTTTTCTTGGGCCTGCGGGGGCGTGGTTTCTTCTTGGGTTCCGGCGGGGCTACTTTCTCCTCCACCATTTCGCGGACGGCGCGCACATGGTTGAGCAGCAGTGACTCGGGTATTTCCGCCAGAAAACGGCTGGTCTTGCACATGCGTTCGCGTCCGTGACGCACGCGGGACAGCGCCTCAAACAGCGTGACGTGCTTTCTGCCGCGCGTCAACGCCACGTAGAACAGGCGCCGTTCCTCGTCGAGGCTTCCGTCGAGCAGGGCGCGCTCGTGGGGCAGGCAGCCGTCCTCCAGCCCCACGATGAAGACATGGGGAAACTCCAGTCCCTTGGCGCTGTGGATGGTCATGAGCGACACGGTGTCGCGGCGCTCTTCCTTGGAATCGAACGACGTGTCCCCGTTGAGGTGGGTCATGTCGAGGAAGCCGGGCAGTGTCGCGTATTCGGCGTCCTCCTCGTAGCGCTGGATGGCCTGGCAGACGGTCTCAACGCACTGCGCGCGCGATTCGTACTGCTCCGGGGTGCGGCTGGTGCGCTGGAGTTCTCCCAGGTAGTCCATGTCGGCCACCAGCCCGCGCACAATGTCGGAGAGGTTGCCGTCTCGCGTCTTGAACCGCTGCCGGTACCGCTGGATGAGGTTGAGGAACTGGCGCATGCCGTGCTCGATCCGGGGTGTGACCATGCCGCGCTCAATCATGGCGGCCAGCGCAATGCCCAGCGTTTTGCCCTCGACGCGGCAGATGTCGTGGGCCTGGTGCAGGGTGGTGTCGCCCACACCCCGGCGGGGCATGTTCACCACGCGCAGGAAGGCCGCCTCGTCGCGGGGGTTGGCAATGACCTTCAGGTAGGAGATGATGTCCTTCACCTCGGCCCGCTCGAAGAAATCCTGCCCGCCGTAGACCGTATAGGGCACGTTTCCCTGCCGGAAGACCACCTCGAACACGCGCGATTGCACGTTGGACCGGTACAGCACGGCAAAGTCAGACCATTTCGCGTTGGTTCGCGTGCGAATGTGCTGGAGCCAGGCCAGCGCCTCCTTCGCCTCGGCGTCCTCATCGGTCACGACGAAGCGGTCAATGGCGCGCCCCTTGCCCAGGTCCGACCACAGGTTCTTTTCGCGGCGGCTGGCGTTGTTCCTGATGACGTGGTTTGCCGCTTCGAGGATGGTGGCGGTGGACCGGTAATTCTGGTCCATCGTGATGACCGTAGCCTTGGGAAAGTCGCGCTCGAAACCGAGAATATTGCGCACGTCCGCGCCGCGCCAGCCGTAGATGGCCTGGTCGTCGTCGCCCACGACAAACAGGTTCTGGTGCTCCCCGGACAGCATGCGAAGCAGGTCATACTGGACAGCATTGGTGTCCTGGTATTCGTCCACCATGACATAGCGGAACTGGCGGCGCGCATCGGCCAGGACGGCCGCATGCTCGCGCCACAGGCGCAGTGTCAGCCCCAGCAGGTCGTCGAAATCAAGGCTGTTGGCCGCGCGCAGGGCCGACTCGTAGCGCGTGTACACCTCGGTCATGTACTGCCGGTACTTCTCGTCATTGGCGTTTTTCGCGGGCCGGTCCCTGACCGTTTCCGGCGTTTCGCCCGTGTTTTTGGCCAGACTGATCGCCGCCTGAAAGGTGCCGGTGTCGAAACTCTCGTTCTGCACGCCCAATTCCTCGGTCACGCGGCGGAGCAGGGTGCGGCTGTCGCTTTCGCTGGCAATGCTGAAATTGGACCGGTAGCCGAGGTGAGTGATCTGGCGGCGCAGCAGGTGCAGGCAGAATGCGTGAAAGGTGGAGACTGTGATTTCTTTGGCGGCGTGGCTGCCGACCAGTTCGGCCACGCGCTCGCGCATTTCGCCCGCGGCCTTGTTGGTAAACGTCACGGCCAGCACTTGGCTGGGTTTTGCCAGTTTGGTCGCGACGATGTGTGCAATGCGGCGGGTAATGACGCGGGTTTTGCCGCTGCCCGCGCCGGCCAGCACCAGCACCGGACCCTCCGTGTGTTCCACGGCGGCCCGCTGGGGCGGATTGAGTCCTTCGAGAAAACGGGAAGAAGACGACACGGGATACTGCTCCGCGGGATGTTGTGAATATGGATTGACCCCGCAGACGCACGCCGGGGGACGGCGGATTGTAGCAGGGAAGGGGCGCATTGTGCCATGTGAGAAGTTCCCCTTGACAGATGGAAGAACTTGTATTAAAATATTAATACAAACGGATTGAATGGAGGTGTTCATGAGACTGCATGTTTCGACCAAGAACGGCGTGCCCATCTACGTGCAATTGGTCACGCAGATACGGCAACTGGTGGCGTCGGGCCGGTTGCCGGTGGGGACGGAACTGCCGACGATCCGCACCCTGGCGGAACAGCTTCTGGTGAACCCGAACACGGTTGCGCGTGCGTACCGGGAACTGGAACAGGCGGGGATAGTCACCGCGCGCCGGGGATTGGGGACGGTGGTGTCCGAGGCGGGCTCTCCTATGGCAAAGAGGGAGCGGGTTGAAGTCCTGCGCGACAAGGTGGACGGCCTGCTCGCGGAAGCGGGCCAGTTGGGCTTTGAATTCGAGGAACTGATGCAACTGATGCGGACGCGCCATGAGCAGCGCGCCGCCGAACGGGGAGAAGACCATGGGTAAGAAGATTGAGACAGCGTTGCCAATTGAAATCAACAGCCTGTCCCGCCGCTTTCGCCGCAAGCAGGCGCTGGACAAGGTGACGCTGGACATCCCGCGGGGTGTGGTGTTTGGCCTGGTGGGCGAAAACGGCGCGGGCAAGACCACGCTTATCAAGCACCTGCTCGGCCTGTTGCGGGCCGAGTCGGGCACGGTGCGGGTGTTCGGCCTGGACCCCGTGAAACAACCGGAGGCGGTGCTGAAGCGCATCGGCTACCTTTCCGAAAACCGTGACCTGCCCAACTGGATGCGCGTAGGCGAGTTGATACACTTCACCCGCGCATTCTTCCCCGACTGGGACCCAGCCTATGCCGAGGAACTGCGCAACACCTTCGATTTGGACCCGACCGCGAAGTTGGGGACGCTGAGCCGGGGCCAGCGCGCCCAGATGGGACTGCTGCTGGCGCTGGCGCACCGACCCGACCTGCTGCTACTCGACGAGCCGTCCTCCGGACTGGACGCCGTGGTGCGGCGCGACATTCTGTCGGCGGTCATCCGTACTGTGGCCGACGAGGGCCGGACCGTGCTGTTCTCCTCGCATCTGCTGGATGAAGTTGAATATGTGGCCGACCATGTCGCATTTCTGCACGAGGGGAAACTGGTTTCCAAGGGGCCGCTCCAAGACATCAAGTCCCAGTACCGCTCCTTCACGCTCCATTTCCCCACCCCCTGCGACAAGCCGCCCCGGTTCGACGGGGCGCTGACGTGGGAGGGCTCCGGCCTGGAATGGACCTGCCTCTGCGAGGGCGGTGCCGAAGCGGGCCACCGCGCCGCGGCAACGCTCAGCGCGACTATCGTGGAGGAGGCGGAGCCGTCGCTGGAGGAAATATTCATCGCGCGTGTGACAGGCAAACGCAACCGCCGCGTCCTTGCGGGCAAGGAGGGGTGAACCATGAGAGCTTCCAGTCGCGCAATGGTGTGGTACTTCTGGCGGCTGTCGCGCCGGAACATTCTGTTGCTCCTGGTGACAAGCATTGCAGCCGCCCTGTTCATCCGCGCGGCGCAAACAGACTTGCCAGGCCACATCTTCGGCTATGTCAATCTTGTCGTCCAAACGCTGCTGATTGCAGCGTTCTCCGGGTGCCTGTTTATGTTCGGCACGGACAGGTCTTTCCTTCCGCACCCCGCTTTGCTGACGCTGCCCATGGGCACTTCCCGGTACCTGCGTCTCTTCTACGGCTATGTGATCGCCATCACTGTCGCCGTATCCTTTGCGGCTGCCGCCGTTCATCTTCAACTCTTCGGGAACGTCCTGCAGAAGGAAGCGCCCAGGGTGGTGCTTCAACTCTGGCAACTGCCCCTGTTGTGTACAGCCCTGGCCTGTCTGATGCAGAGCCTGTTCCACCTGTCGGGCATCAGGAATGAACTTCGGGTCGTGCCCATGGCCATAGGAATGGAGGTGCTGGCTTTCCGGTGCATCATGCCCGTGATTGACCTGGGCCACGAGAGCAACCAGCGGCTCGGTGCCGTGGCCGTCTTTGCCATCCTGTTCGCGTGGGCAAGCTCGTACAATTCGCTGGTCGCACACCGGAACGGCCGCCAGCGCGGCGGCATCACCGCGCTGCTGGAATGGCTCGACCTCGGCAAGGGCCGCACGCGTCCTTTCACATCCCCCGGCCGGGCGCTGTTCTGGCTGGGCTGGCGGCGTTGCGGCCGCCTGTATGTGCGGTGGGCGTTCGGACTGACCCTGATTGGGCTGGTCACCATCGGTGTCTTCCTCCTGTTCGAGCCAGTCACCGGCCGCTCTACTTTTGGCATGAGCTTCTTCGCCGCCACCCTCCTGGCCATGCCAATTCTTGTTTGCGGCGCCGCGTTTCTTTGCCACATCCTGCTGCTGATGCGCGGCCAGCAAGACCTTTTCGGGCCGGGTCGTGCGTACTTTCTAACGTTGCCGGTGCGCAGCACGGCATTGACGCGTGGCTGCACCCTGTCAATGGCCCTGTCCGTGCTGCTGGTCGTGGTGTCCGGATTGCTCTGCCTGGGCCTTGCCGGCGCGGCGACGCCGGGAGCAGTCTGGCTCGAGTTTCCGACGATAATGAGATTCGCGCCTCTCTACGCGCTTGGGCTTTGGTTCCTGCTCTGGTTCGGTTTGGCTATTGCCGCCGGCTACCTGGCCTTTCTCCCCATCATGCTCGGCGCGGCCATTCTGGGTACGCAAACGGGCGCAAGCCATACCCTGATCACGCTGGCCGTCGCAGGCGTCGCGGTTTCGGGGTACTGCCTGCTCAGGGGGCTTCGTCTGGGCCTGCTAAAGCGCGCCGACCTTTGTCTTTTCGCGACCGCCTGCATCGTTGTCTCGGCGGCCGTGTCAACCCTTATTGAAAAGTGGAGTATGCTGGGACCGCGTTCCTTCTGGGTGGCGCTGATATGCTTCTGCGCACTCCTGCCCGTGGCGCTGCCTTTCATCGGGGCGCCCCTGCTCATGAACTGGATTCGGCATCGGTGACAGGGCGGGAACGGAAAGGCGGCTGTCCCGCATAGTCGCGCCGATGGACTGCTAAAGACAGGCCAACATGTAGACGCGGCATCTTGCCGCGTTCTTATTGGCGCGAATGCGGGTTTCTGAGAGAAAGAGGCTGGAAGCCTCTTCTACGGTTGACGGCGGCGCTGCTTAGGGTTTGTGGCCGAAGGCTAGATCGGAAGAGCACACGTCTGAACTCCAGTCACGATCAGATCTCGTA
>CALDSM010000420.1 GCA_937923585.1 uncultured bacterium | reverse complement strand
TCCGGATGCCGAACACATCCTGCACGATCTGCTGGCTCCGCGCGAGATGGGCAAGCTGCTCCTCCAGCGGCGCGCCCTGGAATTCATAGACGGTGCCGGGCGGAAAACCGTTCCTGCCCTGGGCCATTTCCGGCGGCATCATGTTCCACACAATCTTGGACAGCGGATTGTCGGGCAGCGTGCGCGCGTGGTCGCAGCCGTGGTTGAAGAATTCCACCAGCCCACCCGTCTGCCAGGTGCCCACCCAGCGCCGAAACTCAGGCCCGGCATCGGCAACCTGGTCCGCGATGACGCCCGCCGAAGTCTTGATGCCCCGGCGCTCGACCACTTCGTTGATGTACCGTTTCCAGCGTTCGGCGCGGTCCGGCGGGACGGCGCAAAAATCATCCGCCTTTAGCAGCACAATCTGCCGGTAGACCAGCACCGGCGCCGCGGTTTCGGTCCAGACCTTGTCGCCCTCCCGCACGACGAAATGCACAAATGCGCGTCCGACCGTGTCCGGCGGGGTGAACACATAGCCGCCGCCTGTCTTGCGCACCGAGCCGTCCGAGGCGGTGCATTCCATCCTGGCGCCTTCCGGCGGCCTGTCCGTCCAGGTCACGTCCACGCGCGCGGTTTCACCGATGCGCACATACGGGGGATGAACGGCGATCTGGACCGGGGATGCGGCGCACAGGGAGGCTGCGAGCATTCCCAGAATCACCGTCGGCAAAACAGCACCGGACCGAAAGCCGCCAGGATTCATCCTGCGCGTCTCATTCGGCTGAGAACCGGTACACCGTCTTCTGCGAGTACGTTTCGCCGGGACGCAGGACGGCCGAAGGCCAGCCCTCCTTGTCCTGTTTGTTCACGGAATCGGGAAAATGCTGCGTTTCCAGGCAGAAACCGTTGCGGTGATTGTAGACTGCGCCGCCCTTGCCGACGTTGGTGCCGTCGAGGAAATTGCCGCAATAGAACTGGACACCCGGCTGGGTGGTCCACACCTCCATGATGCGGCCCGTCTCGGGCTCATGCACCCGCGCCGCCAGCGTCAAGTCGCCCGGTTTCTCCTTGTCGAGCACCCAGTTGTGGTCGTAGCCCAGGCCGAACTTAATCTGCTCGTCGTCAGCGTTCACCCGTGCGCCGATGAGTTCCGGCTTGGTGAAGTCCATCGGGGAGTCCGCCACCGGGCGCAGTTCGCCGGTCGGGATGAGCGTGCTGTCCACCGGGGTGAACCGCGAGGCGTTGAGCATCATTTCATGGCCCAGAATCTCGCCCGCGTTGTGGCCGCGCAGGTTGAAATAGGCGTGGTTGGTGAGGTTGATCGGCGTCGCTTTGTCAGTTGCCGCCTTGTAGTCCAGTTCAAACTCGTTGTTGTTGGTCAGCCAGTAGGTCACCTCACAGTCCAGGTTGCCGGGATAGCCCTCCTCGCCGTCGGGACTGCGGCGGGTGAACTTGACGCCGACGGCGTCGCCGCGGCGGACCGCTTCCGCGTCCCACAGCGCCTTGTCGAATCCCTTGAGCCCTCCGTGCAGGTGGTTCTCGTCGTTGTTCACGGCCAGCGTGTATTCCTTGCCGTCCAGCGTGAACCTGCCCTTGGCGATGCGGTTGCCCACGCGGCCGACCACCGCGCCGAAATACGGGTGCTTGTCAATGTAGGGAGGAAGCGAGTCGAAGCCGAGCGTGACGTCGGCCAGTTGGCCGTCCTTGTCCGGGACCCACAGTTCGGTGACGATGCAGCCGTAGTTGGTGACGGACATCTTCATGCCGGTTGTGTTGGTCAGGGTAAAGAGGGAGGCCGTCCGTCCGTCGGGCAGTGTTCCGAATACTTTCTTTTCCACGGTCATCTCCTTGCGCGGTTCGGGGGTGGCGTTCTCGGCGGTCAGCAGCGACAAATCTATGAACTGCCCGCCCTCGTCCTGGTGGCAGTGGACGGCGATCACGTTCTCGCCCTCCTTTATCAGCTCGCGTGCCTTGTCTGTCACGTCAAAGGCCTGGTAGTTGTCGTTCCAGCCAGCGGCGGTCCAGAGCTCCGCCCCGTTCAGAAACACCTCCACGGCGTTGTCGTGGTGGATGATCAGCTGGGCGGTGGCAAAGGTCGGCGCGCCGCATGTGAAGCTTTGCCGCAGCCAGATGTCCGCATCACGCCACACCGTGCGCGTCCGCCGTTCCCAGCCTTCCTTGCGGCCGAAACCGCCCCTGCCCTCTTTCCATGCCGAATCGTCAAAACCGGTCTGCTGCCAGCCCTCGCCCGGATCTTCACTGGTGTGTTTCCAGGGTTTGGCCGAGTCGCCGTCGGGGTTGGCGCCCACCAGCACGTTCCAGTTGAGCTCCGCCGACGCGTCGGCCACCGGCGGCGACTGCTCGTAGGCGGCCGCGCGGGCGTTGACGGCGCGGATGCGGGCCGTGTCGAACTTGGGTTGGCGATCGTACGTGTAGATGCCGTTCTGCTCCTGCTCCACGTTGGTCAACTGCGTGTAGCAGAAGCCGAACAGGTACCGGTTGTCGAGCTGTGCGTCCGTCAGCCCCTGGTAGCGGGCGTAGAACTCGTCGAGCGTCTTCGGGGTGTTGCCGTAGCCCCAGCCCTTTTCCTCCACGCTCCAGCCGATGCCGCCGTATTCACTGACGAAGAAGGGCACGGGCTTGGACGCGCCGCCGGTGTAGCGCGCGGGCAGCAGGGTTGCGCCGCACTGCGCGTCCCAGCGCGCCTTGAACGACTCCGGGTTCTGATCGTAGTCGTGGGCGTCCAGCACGTCCGGGTCGGGGTGGCCGTGGTGGTAGCCGCTCGACTCGATGACCGGCCGCGTCGGGTCAACGGCATGGGTCAAGTCCACGATGACGTTCTGGAGTTTCTCCGCCTCGGGCGGCGTCTCGTTGAAGGGGCACCAGCCGATAATGGCCGGGTGGCTGTAGTCGCGCTCCACGAGTTCGCGCCACTCATTCACCACGGGCAGTTCGCACGCGGGGTTCTTGTAGTCCAGCCCCCAGTTCGGAAATTCGCCCCACACGAGGTAGCCCAGTTTGTCGGCCCAGTACAGGAAACGCGGCTCGAACACCTTCTGGTGCAGGCGCGCGCCGTTGAATCCCGCCTCCATGGACAGTTCGATGTCGCGCTTGAGCGCCTCGTCGCTGGGCGCCGTCCACACGCCGTCGGGATAGAAGCCCTGATCCAGCACGGTCCGCTGGAACACGGGCTGCTTGTTAATCAAGAGCGCCCGGCCCTCGATGGTGACGGTGCGCATTCCGAAATAGCTCTCGAATCCGTCCACCTCCGCGCCGTCCGCCGCGGCCAGCGTCAGGCGCAGGTCGTATAACTGCGGGGAACCGGGATGCCACAGCCGCACCTCCGATAGGGGCAGGTCCAGCGCCGCCTGGCCCCCGGCCACGGCCGCCTCGGCCCTGCCCACGTCGCGGCCGTCAATCTTGGCCGCGGCGCGCAGCGTCATGCCGGCCGATGCGCCCTCCACATGCACCCACAGCCGCGCGCGGGCGCGGTCGGGGTCGGGCGTCACGCGGAACCGGTCCACATACGACGTGCCCACGGCCTCCAGCCACACGGTCTGCCAGATGCCCGTGGTGCGCGTGTACATGCAGCCGAAACTCTCCGGCTTGGGCGACTGCTTGCCCCCGGCCTGCACGCCCGAACGCACGTCGTCAAAGGCGTGTATGACCACCGTGTTTCCGTCCGGCTTGAGCAGCGGGGTAATGTCAAAGGCAAAGGCCGCGCTGCCGCCAGTGTGCGTGCCGGCCGCCTTGCCGTTCACCCAGACCGTGGTCCGCCAGTCGCAGGCGCCCACATGCAGCAGCACGCGCTTGCCCGACCAGCCGGCGGGCACATCCACGCTGCGCCGGTACCAGACGTTGCGCACAAAATCCTTCCGTGCGAGGCCGGAGAGTTCACTCTCGCGGCAGAAGGGCACGATGATCGTGTCGGGAAACACGGCGTCATCGCCCAGGAGGGACACCGCATCGTCATCGGTTTCGGCGAACGTCCATTCGCCGTTGAGGTTCATCCACTGCGACCGCATCATGTCGGGCCGGGGATGTTCGGGACGGGGAAGGTCCGCCGCGCCGGCCATTCCGGACACCATCAGGATTACGAACACGCACGCCGCAAGATACCGTGCCATAGATGTCTTCTCCATATTTTGCATTACGACTTGTTCAGGTCCCCCGCCCGCCGTCATTGCGAGCGAGGCGCGGCAATCTCTTGGAACCACAGCCCAAAGTCAGGGCCATTGCGAGAACGAGATTGCCGCGCTTCGCTCGCAATGACGGCGGGTTGACCTCAATCCCTATCTTACTTCTTTGACCTTCCACTCCAGTATCCCGCCGGAGCACTCCTTCTGCAGGCGGGCCTCAATGCGCAGGGCGGATGTCTTCACGGGCTTGAAGGAAACGTCACTCCACGTGTCCTTGTTGACCGCATATTCTCCGTCCGCGTCCACTTTTCGCCACTTTTCTCCGTCTTTGCAGAGAACCTGCCATCTTTCGGGCACCCGGCATCCGCCGCCGGGCGCGTCGTCAAACCAGTAGACGCTGCAACCGGACACGGTGGTTTCAGCCGGGAAATCGTACTGCACCCACTGCGTGCCGCCCTTCTTGTCCCACCAGGTGAAGCGCGGGATGGATTGGTCGCCGGAGTTCTTGGGCTCTATGCCGTCGGAAAGGGCCTCGACCGTGTCGGCTTGAAAAACGTGCGAGGCCGTGGCGGTGCTCCTGGACATCAGCGTCACCGGCGGCGCGGGCTTGGCCCTTTCCGCCGTGCGGGCCATCCACACCGCCATGTCGCTGTCGCCCCGGTGCGCCCATGCGTAGTTGGGTATGGCCACCAGCGGGTGGTCCGCCTCCACCACGGCGTTGTTCCCGTCTCGTTTCACCGCGTGGGCCATGCCCGTGATCACCTGCACGCCGTTGAGCAGGTCGGCGCGGAATGCCGTGTCCAGCGGGGCATCGTCGGGCAGGTACAGGCTGAGCGCGCGGCCGGCATTGTCTATGCCCTCGGCGCAGAAGACCACCGGCCCGCGCTCCAGCGCGACGCGGCCGCGATCGTCCTCGACCGCCTCATGGGCCAGCACGCGGCGAACGGGCATGTCGAGCATGAGTTCAACCTTGTCGCCCGGTTTCCACTCGCGGCGGATGACCGCGTAGCCCTTGTCCAGTTGCAGTTCAACGGGCTTGCCGTTGACCGACACCTGCGGGGCCTTGGCGTCGGCGCTCAGGTAGTGGTAGAGGTCGGACGGCACAGGCTTGCCCTGCACCCAGCCGGGGATGCGCAGGCGCAGGTCGAAGATCCCGGCCTTGTCCGGTGTGACGGTCAGCGCCACGGCACCGTCCCAGGGATAGCGCGTTTCCTGCGCAATCTTCACCGTGCCGAAGGGCGCCTCCACTTCCGCCTCGCCGCCCATGTAGAGGCTCACGTAGATGCGGTCCTTTTCGACGGCGTAGGCCGCGCCGGGCAGCGACGGAATGAAGCGCACATCGTTGGTTGGGCAGCAGGAGCAACCGAACCACGGCGAACGCTTGTAACGGCCCTCGACGATGAGCGGGTTCGGGTAGAAGAAAGTGTCACCCTCCATGGACAGGCCTGACAGGAAGCCGTTGTAGATGATCCGCTCGAAGACGTCCATGTACTTGCCGTCGCCGTGGAGCAGAAACATGCGGTGGTTCCAGAGTGCATTGGCAATGGCGGCACAGGCCTCGCAGTAGGCCGTCTGGTTCGGCAGTTCATAGTTTGCGCCGAAAGCCTCGCCCTCGCGCTTCGCGCCGACGCCGCCGGTCAGGTACATCTTTTTCGAGACCATGTTCTCCCAGAGCCGGTCAATCGCGCCGATGTACTCCGGGCTGCCCGTGAGCGCGGCCACGTCGGCCACGCCCGAGTAGAAATAGCCCGCGCGCACGGCATGGCCCACGACCTCCTCCTGCTGGAGGATGGGTTTGTGGTCGGAGCAGTATTCGCCCCAGACCTCGCGGTGTTCCTTGTTGCCGTGCTGGTCCACAAAGAACTTGGCCAGGTTCAGGTACTTGGCGTCACCCGTGGCACGGTAAAGCTTGGCCAGCGCCAGTTCGATTTCCGGATGGCCGCAGATGCCGTATTTCTTGCCTTCGCCGAAGGTACGGTCCAGCAGGTCGCCGCACTTGACCGCCACGTCGAGGAAGGTGCGCCGTCCCGTCGCCTCGTAATGCGCTACCGCCGCCTCGAACATGTGTCCCATGCAGTACATCTCATGGCAGTCTTTGAGGTTGGCCCAACGCTCCTTGCCGCAGTTGGCCGGATGCTCCGGGTCAATCGTCCGCGCTGTGTACAGGTAGCCGTCCGCTTCCTGTGCCTTTGAGAAGAGCGTCACCAGATCTTCGAGATACTTGTCCAGCGCCGGGTCGGGCTGAAGCGCCAAAGTGTACGCCGCGCCCTCGCAGACCTTGTACACGTCCGAATCGTCAAAGAAGATGCCCTTGTGCCTGCCGGGCTTGAGTTTGGCCGCCTTCTCGAAGTTCTCGATGCGGCCCGTCTCCTCGCACTTGCGGAAATTGGCAGGCAGCGTGGAGGTGCGGTTCGTCTCCAAACGCGCCCCCCAGAATCCGCCGCGTACCTCCACCTTGTTAAACTTCACGGGGGTGATGGGATAGTCCTACCCCGGAGCGCCCTGTGCCCATGCCGTACCCACCAGCACCGTCACCAGCACCGCGCCCAGCATCATCTTCCCGAAACCCATTGCCGCGCCCTCCGTTGGGGTTGGAAACACAGGCCCGGCGAAATCGCCGGACCGGAACCTGACAATATACCGGGAAACGAAGGCAGGGGCAAACGCGAGTCGGATGCTTACTGGGAGCGCCGGCGTCCCCGCCGGCTTCGTGCCCTTTTTTTGAGTGCGTGCGGCCATGCCGCCGCTTTTCGTTGTCAGCGAAATGACCCCGAGTTTGGGTAAACGCACGACTTAAGGCAAAAGCGGCGGCATGGCCGCACGCACTCGAAAAGGAAGTCGCTTGTTTCCTAGACTCCAACCTCCACTTCCAGAAACCGTGTTTCACCGGAAGGAATCTGCACATCAATTGACGGGCCGCTCTTCAATTCCTGGCCGGTGCGCCATTCGCGCGCCTTGGTCACAACCGTCTTGGGGGTAATCTTCACGTTCGCCACGGCTGACGGGTCCACCACGGCGGGTTCTTTGGGCTTCTTTGCCACACCCGCGTTGTTGATGAGTTCCACCACCCAGCCACCGGTGGTGCGGTTGACCTGGTACTGCACCGGGTCGCCTTCGACGGCAAAGGGGAGATACTCCGCAGCGAGTTGCGTGAGCCGTTCGTTGGGAATGGCGGCGGGCCGTTGGGTGTCCGGGTTGGTCCACACATCCAGGACTTCCACCGCCCCTGCCTCCTGCAACCGTTTCATGTTGTCGCCCAATGCGTCGCGGTGGCGCGGGTGCAGCAGCACACGGCTGCCGTGCTTCAGCGCGCCGCAGAGTGCCTCCACAAAGGCCGCGTCAAAATCCACGTCGCCCGCAAGCAGCAGCACGGGATAGGCGGATAACGTTTCCGCCTTCGCGGAGGACAGCAGCACGTCGGCCAGTTCACCGTAGGGTGTGGCGCGCAGGTAGCGGTCTTCGGGGTTGTCCGGGTTGGGCGGCTGGTGGATGTGGTCGGAATTCGGGTACAACTGCCAAACGAACAGATCGTTGATTTCAATGTCGCCCGGCGTGTTCTCCAAAATGCCCCACGGATGGCCCATAAACCCGTTGTACCCTGCGTAATGGTCGAGCACGACCGCCAGGGGCGTGTAGGGAATGCCGCGGTCATGGCTGCGCATGAAGGCAAAGCATTCCGCCGCGGCCTCGCCGTGCGACGTGAGCTCGCCGGGGTTGGCGCTGTCCTCGAAGAAGATGGCGCTGCTGTTTTCCGGCGTGACGAAAGCCGCGCCGGCGAACCAGCCGTGCAGCCACATGCGCCGGTAGAGGCTCAGCGAATGGCCCGCATCGAGCCCGCGCGCGTCCTTGCCCTCGATACGGAGCGGGCCGTTGGTCGTACAGGCGCCGGAGAACCACGGGCTCGCCTGCAATGACCACGGCAGGCCCCACTGCCGCGCCGCGCCGCGCGCGAAGGCGATCTTGGACTGGGTGAACGCGATGTTCTCACAGACCTCCAGCCCGACGACCCGCGCACCCCATTCGGCGGCGTAGGCCTCGTAGTGCGAGTGCCCGGTGACGCTCATGTTGCGCCCGCGCATGGCGCGCTGGCGCGTCATGAAATAGTCCCTCACAATCGCATAGCATTCGCGTTTGCTCGTGGGCCGCGTGTCGTAGCCCGCCAGACCCTTCGGCTTCATGAAGATCTTCATCTTGTCGAAGTTCACGCCATACACGCCGCGCCACCAGTTTTCGTCATGGGACAGGTTGTGGAAGTAGTAGCCCCATTCGCCCAACTGGATGGCGCTGAAGACACCCGCCCGGTCCAGCACCTGCATGGCCGCCTCGTCGGCGTCGGAAAGGCGCGCGTTGCCGTCCTTGATCTGGAAATCGCCGTGGCCGGGATAACAGATCATGGGCCAGTGAATGGACGCCAAATACTCAAACAGCGGCTTGGACGCGGCGCAGGCCGTCGGCCCCGGGTCAAAACCGTTGCCCAGCCCCTTCTCCTGCATCACCGCCACCATCTGCTTCAGCTTGTCCAGTTCCCCCGGACAGCCGTACATGGTGAAGACAAACCCCGACTGCCCCGGCAGCAGCGTGACGTGCCACGGGCCCTTGTCGATTGCCCCATGGTCGGGAAATGCGGCCGCGGCGGCAACGGAGGAAATCAGGAGCGCCGCGCCCAGACCGATGTGTCTTCTCATCGCAATCTCCGTGGTTGATACGTCCGTCATTCCCGCGAAGGCGGGAATCCAGAATGCAGCGGGACACCTGTGCTCGCGCTCCCGGATTCCCGCCTTCGCGGGAATGACGGACTGCTGAATGCTGATTTTGATCGTTCCGCTGATTTTCGGCCATTATGATTGTGGAAGTAAAGGCTCTCGGAAGCGGTGGAAAGGAAACCCGTGACATGCGGCCAATTTTCAGGGAAACGAACCGCCTTCGACTCTGCCGCCGCTATGTTGGGGGCTACGCCTTACTGTTTTTCGGGCTATACGGTCTGATGGAGATGTTCGCCGAACACGTCCTCGGCTGGGGCACGCCGGGGCCGGTCAAGTGGTCGTCCCTAGTCCTTCATGTCCTCTTTGTGATTTCCGGGGTGTGCAACCTGCTCACGACGAAGGCTCCGACCGCTTAGTGCTTTTAGGTCCCGCGCGCAGGGAAGGCAAGGGCAACGCCCCGTCCTAGCTTCGCGGTCTTGGGTCCCCCATTGAGGAGGGTGGCCCGAAGGGCCGGAGGGTGTACGATCGAGCCTTGGTGCAACACCATACATCCCCCGTCGCTTCGCGACTGCCCCCTTCTAAGGGGGACCACGACATACATCCCCCGTTGCTGCTACCCCCCGCCGACGGTAAAGGGCTATAATACCAGCCCCTAGGACAGCCTTACGGGCT